>DFUR01000028.1 GCA_002380425.1 Bacteroidales bacterium UBA4181 | reverse complement strand
ATTCTGAAGTTCTCTCCGGAGCAATGGCATTCCCTTTCGCAGGATGCTTTTGCCGACATCTTCGGGCAATCTCCCCTGATGCGGGCCGGACTGGAAAAGCTAAAAACACACCTGAGTTATCCGGATAAGCCCGAAACCTCGTAACTTTGCCCACACAGTAATTCCAAATCTTGAAACTTTGCCCTCCAGAACCCGAGCAATGAACAGAATTTGCCAACTTTTCGGAATCTCCTTTCCCGTCATATCCGGAGGAATGGTCTGGTGCAGCGGATGGAAGCTGGCCTCGTCCGTCAGCAATTCCGGGGGACTGGGGCTGATTGGCGCTGGCTCCATGCATCCTGAAGTACTCTCTGAGCACATTCGGCAATGCCGTGCTGCCACATCACTTCCCTTCGGAGTCAATATTCCCCTGATGTATCCCAATGTGGAGGAAATCATGCATCTGGTGGTCAGGGAACAGGTACCCGTGGTCTTCACCTCTGCAGGAAACCCTGCCACCTGGACACCCTTTCTCCGCAGCCACGGCATCCTGGTGGCCCACGTGGTGTCCAACACCCGGTTTGCCGTCAAGGCTGCCGAAGCCGGAGTGCATGCCCTGGTTGCCGAAGGCTTTGAGGCCGGGGGACACAATGGGAGGGAAGAAACCACCACCATGGTACTCCTGCCTCTGATCCGGAGCGCTGTGGACCTGCCTCTGATGGCTGCCGGTGGAATCGCCTCTGGCGAAGCCATCCTGGCAGCTCAGGCACTCGGGGCTGATGGAGTACAGATTGGTTCGCTATTCGCCAGCACGACCGAGTCTTCGGCACATCCGCATTTTAAACAAAGAATCACCGAAGCAGCCGAAGGAGACACCCTTTTGATGCTCAAGGCCCTTGCTCCGGTAAGAATGCTCCGGAATCCCTTCTTCGACCAGGCCCGCGCTGCAGAATTATCCGGAGCCGGAGTGGAAGAACTCAAGCTCCTGTTGGGGAAAGGGCGAGCCAAAAAAGGCATGTTTGAAGGCGACCTCCGCGAGGGCCAGCTGGAGATCGGACAGGTGGCCGCAGCCATCAGCCGCAGCGAAGATGTCCGCATCGTTATGGAACGTCTCCGCTCAGAATACCTCAGCGCCCGGAACCGGGTCTGCGCAGAATCTTTTACACCAACCCTTGAATAAACGAAATACGCTCTTGATGACAACCTCCTTAACCTCCCTGACCAATCTGCTGAAACAAAGAATTCTGGTACTTGACGGAGCCATGGGAACCATGATCCAGCGACACAAACCCGATGAGGCTGACTTCAGGGGCGAACGGTTCAAGGCCCATCCCTGTGACCTCAAAGGCAACAACGATCTGCTGAACCTTTCCCGGCCCGATATCATAGCGGGCATCCATGCCGCATACCTGGAGGCCGGGGCAGACATTATCGAAACCAATACCTTCAACGCCAACCGCATCTCCCAGACGGAGTACCAACTGCGTGATGTCGTGCATGAGTTGAACCTCGCGGGCGCACGCCTGGCCCGGGAGGCCGCCGACCGTTTCAGCACCCCGAACCATCCCAGATTTGTGGCCGGCTCTGTGGGCCCAACGGGAAAAAGCGCGTCTCTGTCGCCGAATGTCAGCAATCCTGCTGCCCGAAATGTCACGTTTGAAGAACTGCGGCAGGCATACCGGGAACAAATCGAAGCCTTGCTCGAAGGAGGAGTAGATATACTGCTGATCGAGACCATCTTCGACACCCTCAATGCCAAGGCGGCCCTGTATGCCATCGAAGAACTCAATGAGGAGCGCGGCACACAGATTCCCACCATGATCTCAGCCACCATCACCGATGCCAGCGGCCGGATTCTTTCGGGTCAGACATTGGAAGCCTTCCTGATATCGGTTGCTCATTTCCGGCCGATCAGCCTGGGCCTCAACTGCGCCCTCGGCGCCCGTGAAATGCGGCCTTATCTGGAACTGCTGGCCCGTAAGACCCCGTATTTTGTAAGTGTTCATCCCAATGCCGGGTTGCCTAACCAGTTTGGAGAATACGATGACTCCCCCGAACAGATGGGCCAGACCGTCCGGGAGTTTATGGAGCAGGGATGGGTCAATATCATCGGGGGATGCTGTGGCACTACCCCCGATCATATCCGCACCTTTGCCCGAATGGCTGCCCAGAGCCAGCCACGGGTCCCCGGAGCACAGAAACCGGTGCTTGAAGTGTCCGGACTGGAACCGCTCACCATCGGAGCAGAGTCCAACTTCATCAATATCGGAGAACGATGCAATGTGGCCGGATCGCGTAAGTTTGCCCGGCTCATCCGGGAGGAAAAGTTCGAAGAGGCATTATCCGTCGCCAGAGCTCAGGCAGAGAACGGCGCCCAGGTGATTGACGTGAATATGGACGATGCCATGCTCGATGCCCGCCAAAGCATGGTCACCTTCCTTAACCTGATGGCATCCGACCCCGATGTGGCACGCCTCCCGGTGATGATTGACTCCTCTTCATGGCCGGTGATCGAGGCCGGGCTACAGTGCACCCAGGGCAAGTCCATCGTTAATTCCATCAGCCTCAAGGAAGGAGAGGAAGAATTCATCCGTCATGCCCGCATCATCCGTAGATTCGGTGCTGCCGTGGTAGTCATGGCCTTTGACGAACAAGGACAGGCCAGCACCTATGAGCGACGCATCGAGATCTGCGCGCGCGCTTACCACCTCCTGACCACTCAGGCTGGCTTCCTCCCATGCGACATCATCTTTGACCCCAATATTCTGAGTATTGGCACGGGCATCGAAGAGCACAACCCCTACGCAACTGATTTTATCCGCACCGTTGCCTGGATCAAGGCAAACCTTCCGCAGGCACGGGTAAGCGGAGGCATCAGCAACCTCTCCTTCTCCTTCCGGGGCAACGACCCGGTGAGGGAAGCCATGCACTCGGTTTTTTTGTTCCATGCCATCCGCGCCGGGATGGATATGGGCATCGTGAACGCCGGGATGCTCCAGGTGTATGACGACATCCCCTCTGAGCTACTCGAAAGGGTGGAAGATGTGGTGCTCAACCGCAGGCCCGATGCCACGGAAAGGCTCATTGAGGTGGCCGGTCAGGTTAAGGATGGGCCCGCGCGCCCGGAGCAGTCCGAGGCAACCTGGAGACAACAGCCCCTGGCTGAACGCATCCGACACGCTCTGGTACGTGGCATCACCGAATACCTGCAGGAGGATATGTCCGAGGCCCTGCTCAGCTACAGCCCGGTGCTCTCCATCATCGAGGGCCCGCTGATGGATGGCATGAACACCGTAGGAGATTTGTTCGGTGCCGGCAAGATGTTCCTGCCTCAGGTGGTGAAAAGCGCCCGGGTGATGCGTCAGGCCGTTGCCATCCTGCAACCTTATCTGGAAGCAGAAAAAAGCACCTCGGGCGGACACCGCCCGGCTGGAAAAATCCTGCTGGCAACCGTGAAGGGCGATGTGCACGACATTGGCAAGAACATCGTAGGCGTCGTGCTGGGATGCAACAATTATGAGGTAATTGACCTGGGCGTGATGGTTCCTTCGGACCAGATTGTCTCTGCCGCCTTCAGCGAGAAGGTGGATGCGGTGGGCCTGAGTGGCCTCATCACCCCCTCACTGGAGGAAATGGTCCGGGTGGTGCATGAGCTCCAGCAAGCAGGATGGTCCAAACCTGTGCTGATTGGCGGAGCCACCACTTCCAAATTGCATACCGCAGTCAAAATCGCCCCGGCTGGTTCCTTTCCCGTTGTGTATGTAAAAGATGCCTCCCGGAATGTCGGAGTGGTCAGCGCCCTGTTTTCTTCGGCCTCAGATGCCTTTGTCCGCCAGATGTATCAGGAATATGAACAACTGAAAAACAGCCACGAGCAACGCAAACAACCGCTGATTTCCTTGCAGGAAGCCCGCAACAACGGGCTGCATATTGACTTTACGCAACAACCTCCCGTAACGCCTGCCCATACAGGCTGTTTTGAGTGGGCTGAGGTTCCCCTTGCGGAACTCAGACCCCTGATCCACTGGGCCTATTTCTTCAAAGCCTGGGAGATGCCCGGAGCATACAGGGATATGGACAGTTCGGATGAGCGGGGCACCGAAGCCCGCAAACTATACCAGGATGCGCTTGGGTTGCTGGACCGCCTGGAAGCGGAACAAAGCCTGCGGGCCCGCGCCATACTGCACATCCTGCCCGCTGCCAGCGAAGGAGACGATATCCTGATATACACCGGGGAGGACCGGCAGGAAGTTCGGTGCGTACTACCCCAACTCAGGAACCAAAACGCCGGGATGAAGGAAAACCTGTGCCTGTCTGATTTTCTGGCCCCTGCCCCATCGGGAATCCCCGATTATCTGGGCGGCTTCGTGGTCACTTCAGGCCCGGAAATCGAAGCGTTTGCTGCCACCTGCAAGGCACAGGGCGATGAATACAACGCTCTGCTGGCCCGGACGCTCGCCGACCGTGTCGCCGAAGCAGCCGCCGAATGGCTGCACCGCATGGTTCGCAAGGAGCTTTGGGGATATGCGCCCGATGAGCAACTTACTCTCAATGAATTGTTCACCGCCCGGTACCAGGGTATTCGTCCGGCACCGGGATATCCGGCCCAGCCGGATCACTCCGAAAAGAAAGCCCTGTTTGGTTTGCTCCACCCCGAAAAATTCGGCATCGAACTCACCGAGAGCTACATGATGATCCCTGCGGCCAGCGTCTGCGGGTGGATTTTTGCCCATCCTTCCAGCCGATACTTCGGCGTGGAAAGACTGGGGGAAGACCAGGCAGAGGATTACGCCCGGCGAAAGGGGATGTCTCCCGCAGAAGTCCGTCAACTCACCGGGGGCCGTGAATAATCCCGAACCCCTTGCATACACGGCATTCGAGTTATCAACACCTGCCGAACTTTTATCAACATTCGGGCTGGGGAGCATCCTTTTTTGTAATTTTACCATCAAATTTCACTGAGGATGACCGCAGCAGATTACAAAGATGACAGTATCAAAACCCTGGAGTGGAACGAGCACATCCGTCGCCGCCCGGGTATGTATATCGGCAAACTGGGGGACGGCTCTGCCCCTGAAGACGGCATCTATGTCCTGACCAAGGAAGTGCTGGACAACTCCATTGACGAGTTCATGATGGGTTTTGGAAAAACCATTGAACTGACCATATCAGACAAACTGGTTTCCATCCGCGACTACGGCCGGGGTATCCCCCTGGGGAAAGTGCACGACGCCGCTGCGCGGATGAACACCGGAGCCAAGTACGATTCCAAAGTCTTCAAAAAATCCGTAGGTCTGAACGGAGTGGGGATCAAGGCGGTCAATGCCTTGTCGAGCCACTTCCGCATCCAGTCCTTCCGGGATGGGCGTGCCAAATCGCTCAGCTACTCCGCCGGCAATGTATTACTCGATGAGCCCGAACAGGAAACCCGGGAGGCCAACGGCACCCTTACCGAATTTATTCCCGATGAATCGGTCTTCGGGCAGTACACATTCATCAACGAGTATCTGGAATCTCTGCTGAAGAATTACGTATTCCTGAACACAGGGCTGACCATCGTGTTCAACGGAGTGAAGTTCTTCTCCAAAAACGGTTTGCTGGACCTGTTGAACGAAAACATGAGCAGCCCCGGCCTGTACCCGCCCATCCGGCTCCAGGGAGAGGACATTGAACTGGCCATCACCCATGGCAACCAGTACGTAGAAGATTACTACAGCTTTGTGAACGGCCAGTTTACCACCCAGGGCGGAACCCATCTTCAGGCGTTTCGCGAGGCTTATGTCCGGACCATCCGGGAGTTCTTCCGAAAGGATTTCGAAGCCTCGGACATACGGACCTCCATCATTGCCGCAGTCAGCATCAAAGTGGTGGAACCCGTGTTTGAATCCCAGACCAAGACCCGTCTGGGCTCCAAAGATATGGATCCCGCTAAGGGGCCGACCATCAGCCGCTATGTTGGGGATTTTATCAAGAAGGAGCTGGACAACTACCTGCACCGCAACCCCGAAACTGCCGAGGCCATTCTGCGCAAAATCGTCGAGGCCGAAAAGGAGCGCAAGGAGATGGCTGGCATCCGTAAGATTGCCCGCGAGCGTGCCAAGAAAGTGACCCTGCACAACAGCAAGCTGCGCGATTGCAGGGTTCACTTCAGCGACAACCACGAACGGGCCTCCGAATCGAGCCTCTTCATCACCGAGGGCGACTCTGCCAGCGGCTCCATCACCAAAAGCCGGGATGCCAATACCCAGGGGGTCTTCAGTCTCAAGGGAAAACCCCTGAATTCTTTCGGCATGACCAAGAAAGTGGTTTACGAAAACGAAGAGTTCAACCTACTTCAGGCAGCCCTGAATATCGAGGACGGTTTGGAGAATCTGCGCTACAACAAGGTGATTATCGCCACTGATGCGGACGACGACGGAATGCATATCCGCCTGTTGCTCATCACCTTCTTCCTGCAGTTCTTCCCCGATTTGATCAAACACAACCACCTGTTCATCTTGCAGACCCCCCTGTTTCGGGTACGCAATGCCAAAAAAGGCTGTACCAAATACTGCTACAACCCTGCCGAACGGGAGCACGCCATCAGGGAGCTGGGGCCCAAACCCGAAATCACCCGTTTCAAAGGCCTTGGGGAGATTTCTCCCGATGAATTCCGGCATTTTATCGGCCCGGATATTCGTCTGGAACCGGTACGCCTGAAGAAAAACGACACCATTCCCGGTCTGCTGGAGTTCTACATGGGCAAGAATACCCCGGAACGTCAGAATTTCATTATTGACAACCTGCGCATTGAGGAAGACCGGGTAGAGGAAGATAATCCAATCCCCGTTTCCGCGGTTCAGGCTACCACCGAAGTTCTGTCGGTTTCTGTTCCGGAACCCGAAGAATTAATGGAACTGATTTAACACCGAAAAAACACCTGATATGGCCGGACAGGACGATGAGATTTTTGAGTTAGACAACACCTCCCCCGATTCTGAAGAACCCGGAGGCACCGCCCCTGTTCCTCAGGACCGGACGGAGGCCCTGCCCGCCGAAGACCGGCACACCATCACCCCTCTTACCGGCATGTATCAGGACTGGTTCCTGGATTATGCCTCCTATGTTATTCTGGAACGCGCTGTCCCCCATCTGGACGATGGCCTGAAACCCGTACAGCGCCGGTTGCTTCACTCCATGCGGCGGATGGAGGACGGAAGGTACAACAAGGTTGCCAACATCATCGGGCACACCATGCAGTTCCACCCCCACGGGGATGCTTCTATCGGGGATGCCCTGGTTAACCTCGGCCAAAAGGAACTCCTGGTGGACACTCAGGGAAACTGGGGAAACATATACACAGGCGACAGCGCAGCGGCCCCCCGGTATATCGAGGCACGCTTGTCGGCATTCGCTCTGGACGTGGTGTTCAACCCCAAGACCACCGAGTGGAAACTCTCCTATGATGGCCGCAATAAAGAACCGGTAACGCTTCCCGTAAAATTCCCGCTCCTGCTGACCCAGGGTGTGGAAGGAATCGCGGTTGGGCTGGCCTCCAAGATCATGCCCCACAACTTCGTGGAGGTCATCCAGGCTTCCATCGCCTGTCTCAAGGGAGAGTCCTTTGAGTTGTACCCAGATTTCCCCACCGGGGGAGCTGTGGATGTTTCCCGCTACAACGACGGAATCCGGGGCGGAGCCATCAGGGTCCGGGCCCACATCGTGAAACAGGACAAAAAGACCCTGGTCATCAAAGACATACCCTTCGGGAAAACCACCCAGGGAGTGATTGACAGCATCCTCAAGGCCAACGAAAAAGGCAAGATAAAGATCCGCAAGGTGGACGACAACACTGCTGCCAATGTGGAAATCGTCATCTACCTGTCTCCGGACAAGGACATCTCTCCGGACAAGACCATTGATGCACTCTATGCCTTCACAGACTGCGAAATTTCCATTTCTCCCAATGCCTGCGTCATCTCGGAAAACAAGCCGCTATTTTTGAGCGTCACCGAGATGTTGCGCCGGTCCACGCAACGTACCCGGGAACTGCTTGGGCGGGAACTGGAAATCAGGATGACGGAGTTGGAGGAGGACTGGCACTACTCCTCTTTGGAGAAGATATTCTTTGAGAAGCGTATCTATCGGGAACTGGAACGCGACAGCGCCGACTGGGATGCTCAGATTGACGCCATCGAGAAAGCCCTGGACCCCTACCGTCCCCTTTTCAGGCGCGAGATTCTGCGTGATGACATACTCAAACTCACGGAGAAACCGGTACGCCGGATCTCAAAATTTGACATAAAAAAAGCCACCGAACACATTCTGGGGCTGGAAACCCAGATGGAGCAGGTTCGGTTTCACCTCGCCCACCTTACCGAGTATGCCATTGCCTACTTTGAGGACATCCTTTCCAAATACGGGAAGGGCAGGGAACGCAAGACAGAAATCCGGAGCTTCGACACCATCGAAGCCACCAAGGTTGTCATTGCCAACGAAAAACTCTATGTGAACTGGGAGGAAGGCTTCGTGGGCTTTGGACTCCGCAAGGACCAGTATCTGTGCGACTGCTCCGACCTGGATGACATCATTGCCATTCGTCGCGACGGGTCCTACGTCATCACCAAGGTCTCCGAAAAAGCTTTTCTGGGCAAGGGGTTGATGTATGTGAATGTGTTCCAGCGAAACGATTCCCGAACCATCTACAATATCGTTTACCGGGACGGCAAGAACGGGGCCACGCTCATGAAGCGCTGTGCCATCACAGGCGTCACCCGGGACAAAGAATACAACCTCACCAAGGGGACCGCCGGAACCACCATTCTCTATTTCAGCGCCAATCCAAACGGAGAGGCCGAGATTCTGAGGGTCACCCTCAAACCCAGAGCCCGGATGCGCAACGTGCATCTGGAGGTCAATCTGGCAGAGTTGGCCATCAAGGGCCGGGATGCCCGGGGCAATATGGTCACCCGCTACCCGGTCCACCGCATCGCCCTCAAGGAAAAGGGCAGTTCCACACTGGGTGGAACACCCATCTGGTTTGATGCCGATGTGAACCGGCTCAACGCCGACAAACGGGGCATGTTACTGGGTGAATTCAGCGGGGATGACAAAATTCTGGTGGTTACAGAAAATGGCCTGTTCCGGACCACAGGCTTTGACCTGTCGCAGCATTTTGAAGACAACATCCTGCTGATTGAACCGTTTGACGACCAGAAGGTGTTTACTGCCGTGTATTTTGACCCGGAGAAAAAATTCTACTATCTCAAACGCTTCCCCTTCGAGCAGGCCACCTCTCTTGGCTCCTTCCTTTCCGGAGAAGCCGGGGCTTCTCTCATCTGCCTCAGTGGTGAAGAGCGTCCCCGTTTTCGCATCAGCTATGGAGGTGTTTTCGCCGGAAAGCCTGCCGACATCATCTCCGCCGAAGACTTTATCGGAGTCAAGAGCCTGAGGGCGAAGGGCAAGCGACTCTCCACCATGGAGATTGTTTCCATTGAAGAAATAGAGCCGCTGGAACTCGTCCAGCCCCGCGAAGCCCCCGAACCAGAAACTGTCTCCGGGGAAAGCCCCCCGGAGGACGCTCCAGAGAACAACTTAGCGATTGGTTCAGATAGCGTTCCTGAACCTATTTCTGAAGCTCCTGAAGCTGTTCCCGGAAGTGTTCCCGACAAGTTTCCGGAAGTCAAATTTGATATTCACCCAGGCAAAGCCGAGCAGATGTCCCTGGATTTGTAAATTTGCCTCTATGCAACCTCATTCCCGGACAGACCTGCCCCTACGTATTTATCTCATTGGATATATGGGCAGTGGCAAGAGTTCTGTCGGCATAAAGCTGGCCCATTGCATCGGTTTCAATTTTGCCGATACGGATCAGCGTATCGAGTCCGAACAGGGCCTGTCCATCGCTCAGATCTTCGATCAGTACGGCGAAGGGCACTTCAGACAGCTTGAGAAGGCACAAATCACCAAAACCTTTGGAGAATTTCAGGTGGTTGTTTCCACCGGTGGCGGTGCGCCCTGCTATGAGACCAATATGGCGGGGATGCTCCAGAACGGAACCGTGATATACCTAAGGAACCGGCCTGAAACCCTGGCCACGAGACTCGAACATGAAAAAAACCACCGCCCCCTGCTCAGGGGGAAAGACCTCCTGCCACTTATCACAGAGGGTCTCAGGATAAGGGAACCTGTTTATCGGCAGGCCCACATGATTGTGGACTGTGATAATCTGGACATCAACACCATCGCACAACAAATCAAAAACAGTTTTTCATCCTGCTGAGGGACTTAAGCTACAAAATAACGGGCACCACACACCACAACTGGCGCTACACCACTCCCTGATCGAGCATGGCCCCCGCGACCTTGAGAAACCCGGCAATATTAGCTCCACGCACATAGTCCACATAGCCGTCTTCGCGGGTTCCATAACGGGCACAGGAAGCATGGATATTCTGCATGATCAGGCTCAGTCGCTGGTCCACCTCCTCGCGGGTCCAACTGTACTTCATGGCATTCTGGGTCATTTCCAGCCCCGATGCTGCCACCCCTCCGGCATTGGCAGCCTTTCCCGGAGCGAACAGCAACCCGGCCTTCTGAAACAGGTGGACCGCCTCAGAAGTACAAGGCCGGTTGGCTCCCTCGCAGACACAAAGACACCCATTCTGAATCAACTGCGCAGCATCCTGTTCGTTAAGTTCGTTCTGCGTGGCACAGGGAATGGCAATATCACAAGGGAGCTCCCATGGCTTCCTGTTGGGCCGGTATTCAGCATCTTCAAACTCGTAGGAAAAAGGCTTCACAATATCCTCATTGCTGATGCGCAACTCCAGCATATAATCAATGTGGGCAGGAGTCAGCCCGTCCTGAACATATACATACCCGTCCGGTCCTGACAAAGAGATTACCCTGGCACCCATCTCCGTGGCCTTCCGTGCCACCCCCCAGGCCATGGTTCCGAAACCCGAGATGGCCACTTTTTTCCCAGCCAGTTCCATCCCGGCCTGCTCCAGCATCTGCCGGACAAAATACACCACCCCATACCCTCCACCTTCTGGACGGATGAGGCTGCCGCCCCAGTGAAGTCCCTTGCCGGTCATCACTCCGGCATGTTCGCCCGAGAGCTTTTTATACATACCAAACAGATAGCCAATCTCGCGTCCCCCTACCCCGATATCCCCGGCAGGAACATCCGTTTCCGGCCCGATAAGCTTCCAGAGTTCCAGCATATAACTCTGACAGAAGCGCATGATTTCACTGGACGACTTGCCCTTAGGGTCAAAATCAGCCCCACCCATGGCCCCGCCCATCGGCAGTGAGGTCAGGCTGTTCTTGAAGATTTGCTCAAAACCGAGAGACTTCAGGATGCTCAGATTGACACTGGCATGAAAGCGCAAGCCACCCTTGTACGGACCAATAGCATTGTTGAACTGAATCCGCCAGCCCCGGTTCACCCGTACCCGCCCCTCATCATCCGTCCAGGCCACCTTGAAGGTTAGAATCCTGTCAGGCTCGGTAAGCCGTTCAATAATGCTTGCCGACTCAAAGTGCGGATGGTCAGAATAGACCTCTTCGATGGATTCAAGCACGTCACGCACGGCCTGGAGATACTCCGTCTCCCCGGGATTGCGCCGTTCAAGCTCAATCATAAGCTTATCTACATTCATAGGCAAGAATATTCTCAGTCACGAAAAAGTCACGAAAAATCAGCGGGGGAGCCTGAATCGGGGACCAGGGCTGCAGCTCCGAGTATCCCCACCTGTCCCTCAGGCAATCCAGAGGGCAGTATGCGGATTTTTTCCCGAAATACCTGAAGCAGATGTTCTTCAAAACTCCGGCGTACCGGGGCAAACAACAATTCTCCGGCCCGGGCTACCCCCCCGCACAAGAAGATGGCCTCAGGAGAGGTATATGCCACCGCATCTGCCAGGCGAGCTCCCAAAACGGAACCAGCCCGTTCAAACACTTCCATGGCCACTAAATCTCCCTGGAGCGCAGCCTCAGCCACCTTTCGGGAGGTCAGACTGTCAAAACTCTCCTGAGAGAGGAGCGATGGGCGGGGATGCTGCACCATCAATTCAAAAAAGGTACGGCAAATCCCGGAAGCACTCACATAGGTTTCCAGGCATCCCTTGCGGCCGCAGCCACACTGCCGTCCATCCGGGATGGCACAAGTATGCCCCAGTTCCCCGGCAAAACCATCGTGGCCATAGAGCAACCGTCCCGAAGTAACCATACCGCTGCCCAGCCCTGTACCGAGGGTGACCACGATAAAATCCCGCATCCCCCGTGCTGCCCCAAAAACCATCTCGCCAATAGCCGCAGCATTGGCGTCATTGGTAAGGTACACCGGGCAATCAAAATGTGGTCGAAACAAATCTGCAAAGGGCACAATCCCCTTCCATCTAAGGTTGGCCGCATGCTCAATGGTGCCTTTGAGATAATTTCCGTTGGGGGCCCCGATGCCGATACCGGCCACCTGCATCAGCTCCACGTTCCCGCGCATCAAGGCGTGTAGTGCCTCCGAAAGATGTTCCAGAAAGTCCTCCACACGATCCCAGCGGTCGGTCGCAATCTGTCCGGAGGCCAGCACTTCGCCAGAGCGGCGGACAATCCCGAACTTAGTGTAGGTTCCCCCAAGATCAATGCCTATGACTACATCTTCCATAACAACAAATGTAACGAATCTTTTGCGATTAGTCATCAGGATGCCTACACCCTGAACAGAATGCTGTAAATTAGCAAGAAAAAACCAGATATGAGCACTCCTGAGGTAACATCGGCATTTATCTACGATTTTGACGGCACCCTCTCACCCGGGAACATGCAGGAATACGCATTCATGAAACAGTTGGGAATGCAGCCCGAGGACTTCTGGAAGGCTGCCAACGAAAGGGCCGTAGGGCAACAGGGCGACCAGGTTCTGGCCTATATGTACCAGATGCTGCACGAGGCCAACCACAAGAACATGTCTGTCAGCCGAGCCTCTTTCAGGGCTTATGCCCACGACGTGGCTCTGTTCCCGGGTGTGGAAGAGTGGTTTGATCGCATCAACGCCTACGGCGCAGCCCGAAATATAAGGGTGCAACACTTCATCATCTCATCAGGACTCCGCGAGATGCTCGAAGGCATCAGCATCTACCGGCACTTCACCAAGGTGTATGCCTCCGGGTATATGTACGACACAAACGGAGTAGCCTTTTGGCCCGCACTGGCAGTGAATTACACCACCAAAACCCAGTTTCTGTTTCGGATTAACAAAGGAGTGCTTGATGAGTGGGAATCAGGCGAAATCAACGCTTACCGTCCCATGAACGAACGACCGGTGCCCTTTCACAGAATGGTGTATTTCGGGGATGGCACCACCGACATTCCCTGCATGAAACTGGTCCGGGAACAGGGAGGAACCTCGGTGGCTATCTACCGGGATCACTCCATCCACATGGCGGAACAATTGCTGCGGGAGAACAGGGTGTGCTTCTCCTCCCCTGCCGATTATACCCCGGGGAGCAGGAACGACCTCATCGCCCAGGATCTGCTCAACAAGATGGCAGCTTGTGCAGCTCTGGATCGCTGGCGTCCGCAGAACGGGCAATAAGGTCCTGAAAATAAGCAGCCATCTCCTTATGCGAAAGATGGGCCACCGATGAGAAAGGGATAGGAGGCAGTATCTTGAGACGGATGGAAGCCGTACGCCGAAACCACCGGCCCTTATCGGGGACGGCACGGGCACTGCCCTCCAGCACCATGGGCAGAATATCGGCCCCGGCCTCCCGGGCAACATGAAAAGCCCCCTCTTTGAAAGGGCGCATCTGGGACGTGGAAGAGCGGGTACCCTCGGGAAATATCATCACGGAGCTCCCTGCCTTCAGGTTCTGCACACATGCATCCAGCATATTGCGCTGGCTTTGCAGGCTGCTTCTCTTGATGCGGATATACCGGTTCAGAGACATATTCCATCCCACAAGGGGAACATGAAACAACTCTTCTTTGGACACCCATTTGAAATGCCGGAACAGACGGTATATAACCAGAATATCGAGCATCGACTGATGATTGCAAATCATCACATAAGCCTTGTCTGGGTCCATGTTTTTCCGCCCGGAAATGGAAACAGTCCAGAGAGGGCTCAGCCAGGTATACAAGGAAGCCCAGAAACACGACCACAGATGCAAAAGCTTCAGACAGGGATCCAGTGGTACAGTCAGCAAGCGAAGAAATAAGGCAACCAGGAACATCACCGGGGCCGTAACCAGAAAAAGCAGATACAGATACACGGTGGCCACACGAAACAAAGCACACACAAAGAGTTTGCTGACCATAGGTAAATTTTGACGAAGATACAACGCTCCCGCACCTGGGCCCCAAACATAATGGTTTTTTTTGTAAATTTACCCACATCATCAATCAAAGCTGCCCTATGGAAGACATAGAAATTTGCCACTGCAACGGAATTATGAAGAGCGAGATTGTCAAGGCCATCCGGGAAAAGAACCTCAAAACCGTCGAAGAAGTTCAGGATGCAACCGAAGCCGGCACTGTGTGTGGTGGCTGTGTTCCCGATATCGAGGAAATCCTCTCTGAAATCAACGGATAAACACCCAGGCTGGCCCATCTTTCCACTTCCGGCGTTCAGGGTGTATTCTGCCCCATCCTGAGCGGTAATTTGTATATTTTCTGAACTACTACCAAAAATATCCACGAAACAAGTTACAATAATCCCGGCCGTGCGTCATCAGATTGAATGGAGATAGAAGAGTTCACCAGAGTGATTGTTCCCGAAAGGGAAAAACTGTTTCGATATGCCCACCGGTTGCTCAGGAACCGTGAGGAGGCTGAAGATGCAGTTCAGGAAACCCTTCTCCGGCTCTGGCATCTGAGTGCCGGGTCGGAAAACTGGCAAAAGCCTGCAGCTCTGGCCATGACCATCAACAAAAATCTGTGTTTGGACAAACTCAGGAAAAAAGGGCAAAACAGGGAATCATTCGATCCCGACATGAAGGATCCCTCAACCTGTGTGCTGGAAACTCTGGAGCACAAAGAATCCTGCCAGATTGTTGCCCGTTGTATGGAAATGCTCTCCCCATTGCAGCAGATGACCCTGAGGATGAGAGACATTGAAGGCTATGAGATAGAAGAGATTGTCCTCATTACAGGCAGTTCAGCCGAAGCAGTCCGGATGAATCTTTCCAGAGCCCGGAAACGCATACGGGATTTATTCTTTAAATACGAGCGACATGAATAATGATATGGAACACCTTTTGGAGAAGTACTTCGATGGCCAGACCTCTCTCCGGGAGGAGGAGGTACTGAGGCAATATTTCGCCACAAACGAAATTCCACCCCATCTGCTGTGCTACCGGGAACTCTTTGGGTATATTTCCAGTGAACGTAGTATGCTGTCAGCCAAATCCTCAAACGTCCATCTGAACGAACCCGGGAAGATGCCAACCGGGAGTAGCCGGTGGAAGCCCACAGGAAAGAAGTGGGCTCCCTCGCGGTGGAGCCTTTCCATCCGTCCTGCACTGATCTCGATGGTTGCAGCAGCAGCTTGTGTTGTACTGGCCATCGGCTGGTACCTGTTCAGCAAACCTCTGGAAACAAACTGCCCCAAGAACCAATCCTACGCCATGATAGACGGCCGGTGCTACACCGACCAGGCGTTGATTGAACATTTTCTGGACCAATCCCGAAGAACCATGTCCGAGGCGGTTTCTGCCGACCCTCTTTCCGACCAGTTGCAAGAACTGAATTTTTTCGGTGATGAGTTTCGCAATATCCCACCCAGCCAATCCAAACAACCATGAACCGTATGCTGTACAAAACATTCCTGATGGGGCTGTTCCTCCTTAGTCCCACGCTGCTCGCAGCACAGGATGGCCTGTCCGTCAAGACCGTTTTTGATCTCTACGCCAAACGCGAGAGAGTCACCACCGTTGAACTCCGGGGCAATATGGTAGCTTCCTATGATATGAGCCTGTACCGCAGCATCACCATTGAAGAAAACAGCAGTGCTCTGAACACGGCCCGACTGCACCTGATGAACGACAAGAACCGCTCGGACGTCATCAGGGAGGTCATGAAGGACGGCAAGGTCACTTCAGCTTTTTACCAACTCAAGCAAAAAACCCGGGACGGTCAAAACCGCTACATATTATTCAAGGAGATGGCACCCAACACCTTTGCCATCGTGTATGTTGAAGGAAAGCTCAACACCGAGGCTCTGACTAAGTTTCTGAAAGTTGACACCAGTTTTTAAATTATTTAACCCATATCCGTTATGATAACCCGACTTACCATTATCTCACTTGTGTTCTTCCTGCTCGCCCCTCTTTCCTCTTCCCTGATGGCACAGGATTCCGATGCGTCAGGCTCCTTCAAAGTCAATGTGGAATTGCCCGTTCCCTGGGTGGATTATCACAAAAAAAGAGCGGCCAGGCAAAAAGAGGAAACTCGTTCATCGGGCAAGCGCCCGGCCAGGACTTCCTTCCACCCCGGCCATTGGCACGGGTTTTATTTCCACTTCAGCAATCTCGCCACAAGCTCAATGAAAATCAATCAATTCAGCGAAATTGAACTGCATGACGGCCGTTCCTACGGATGGTCCCTGAACGGCCTTCAGGCATCCACAGCCCTGAACCGCAGCAAGAGCCTCCTTGTGGTGACAGGCGTGGGGTACGACTGGAACAAATACCGTTTTAGTGACGGCATCAGCATCCAAAGCATTGCAGGAACGTCGCAAATAGTACCCAATAACTCCGATGTGCTTACGAGCATCATCAAAACCCAGTACATCACCATTCCTCTGATGCTCGACTGGCAATTCAACTCCTTCCGACACAAAAAGACCTTCCTGGCTCTGGGCGTGCAGGGAAACTTCAACACGAGGTCATTATCCCGGATCCACTACCGGAACGGCTTTGGAGAGATCCTCCGTCAGGACATCAATTCTCTGCATTTCAGATTTTTCCGCCCGGACATGATCGTACAGTTTGGCGTTGGGAAAATTTGTTTCCATACCACCTTTGCGCTCCAATCCATGTTCAAGGGTGGCAAAGGTCCTGAGATGCATCCCATCAGCTTCGGAATCCGGCTGATTCCCTTCGAATAATCCAAAAAACTGAGACTTTGAGTTTTCCATGGCACCGAGAATCAGGTGTACAACCGCATAGCCCCATAGAAATATTTCCGCAATAAAGTATATTTGCCCTACACGAACTTATGAAGGAGGGTCTATGAAAGAAGATGTTTCATTCTACTTTGAACAATACCAGCAGGGAATCCTCGATCGCCGGAGCTTTTTGAAAAAGTCGGCAGCCATCGCCGGGGGGCTTGCCCTGGCTGCCTCCATGCTTCCGTTCGATGACCTGCAGGCGGAGATCACCGCCCCCGATGATACCAGGTTGGAAACCAATATGATTTCCTACCCGGCGGCTACCGGAGCTATGAAGGCCTACATGGCCCGGCCCAAGGGAGCCGGGAGATTGCCTGCAGTGATTGTAATCCATGAAAATATGGGGCTGCAACCACACATCAGAGATGTAGCCCGTCGCATGGCCCTCGAAGGCTTTTTCTCGCTGGCTCCGGATGCACTCTCTCCGGTAGGTGGAACCCCGGATAACACCGAAGAAGTGCGTGCCAGATTCGCTCAGCTGGACACCGAACAGACCCGGAAAAGTTTTGCTGCTGCTGTTGACTACCTCAAAACCCATCCCCAGACGACCGGGAAAGTTGGTTGTACCGGCTTCTGCTGGGGAGGAGCCATGACCAATCAGGTTGCAGTGCTCGCTCCCGACCTGGACGCTGCTGTCCCCTATTATGGTGGGCAACCTTCAGCCGAAGAAGCTTCCAAAATCAAAGCCCCGTTGCTGCTGCACTATGCCGGTAACGACGCCCGCATCAATGCCGGAATTCCGGCCTATGAGGAAGCCTTGCGGAAAGCCGGGGTACCCTTCCAGGTGTATCTATACGAGGGAGCCGGACATGCCTTCAACAACGACTCCAACCCGTCCCGGTACCACAAGGAATCGGCAGACCTTGCCTGGCAGCGGACCATCGCATTCTTCAAGGAGAAACTCTCAGGAAGCTGAAGTCCGGAATACCTCGCTGACCTCCCGGACAAAGGGCCGGATGTGCTGAAAAAACTTCCGGTAGCCCCCACATAGATACTGATGTCCCGAAGTCCCGTCCGGTCCTGTAACAAACCGGTCCTTGGGGCAGGCTCCGTTGCACATATCCAGCACTTCACAGGACACACAAGCAGGCGTAAGTCCTTCTTTCTTGGCGCGACCGAAAGCCTTTTGGTGCGGATGCTCCAGCAGTTGCCACAGAGAGGTTTGCAGGATATTGCCCACCCTATGGGCGGGATGGGTATAATGGTCACACGGGTAGAAATCTCCGTTTTGTTCCACCACCGGAACCCGGCCACATTCCGGACGGAACACACACAGAGAGTGTTCCTGACCAAAAGCAGTCCTGAGTGCTTCTTCAATCATCTGAATCTTTACCCGGCCAATATCCGCGCCCTGCCACTCATCAAAGACAGCACAAAGAAAATTTCCCCAAGCCTCAGGGGACACCGAAGGAGGCACCGCCGGGGAACCATCGGAACGACCTGCTAAGGCCCCCTCCTGGTCCCTCTGCAGGGGCGGAATGACAAGCGGCAGGAAGGTGATCCATGGGGTTCCGAGCCCTTTCAGAAAACCATACACCTCATGCGGGAAGCGAACATTTCCGGCATGCACCACACACAACAATTCATGCGGAACACTGAACTTTTTCAGAAGTTCCAGTCCCGCCATGACCTGCTGGAACGAAGGATGCCCTACACCATCCCTCCGGAATTGATTGTGCAGCGACTCGGGGCCATCAATGCTTAGACCCACCACAAACCCTTCACGGGCGAAAAACCGGCACCAATCATCATGGAGAAGGGTTCCGTTGGTCTGAATTCCGTTGATCGCACGTCTCTCCGGAGAAAGATACTTCCGTTGCAGCGAAACCACCTCTTCGAAGAAATGCAATCCGGCGAGCGTCGGTTCTCCGCCATGCCAGGAGAAAAACACTTCCGGGTCAGGACATGCCCGAATGTGCTCCCGGATATACACCTCAAGAACTTCTCGGGACATCGTTCCCCCAGGAGCGGAGCGAGAACAGGGAGCAGCATCCAGATAATAGCAATAGCCACAACGAAGATTACAGCGAGACCCCGTCGGTTTGACAAAAACCTGAAATGATTCAGGGGAAGAGGTCATGAGTAGAGCAGACGATTCAGAATCGCGGTGAGAATTTCTTTTGTGATGGGCTTGGTCATGAAATCATCGCATCCGGCACTCCGGGCTTCAGCACGTACTTCCAGAGTCGTATAGGCCGACTGGGCCACAATGGGAAGCTCGGGGCGAATAGCCTTGATGGCACGGGTGGCATCTACGCCGTTCATCACCGGCATCTTGATATCCATGAGCACCAGTTGTATCTCGGGATGCTTGCGGCAAGCCTCCACGGCCTGCTGGCCATCCTTAGCCCTGAGCACCACAAAATCCTTATTGATATTGGTGAGCATCACCTTGAGCAGGAAAAAGTTGATTTCCTCATCCTCGGCAATCAGAATGGTCCGGACACCCTGGATGGGCTTAGTCAGAGACGTGCCTGCGGCTGTAGGGCCCTGAATATTCAGCGGCACAAATGGGATGGAGAAACCCACACGTGTACCGGCACCGGGTTGGGATTCGATACGGATTTGCCCACCCAAAAGCAAGACATTCTCCTTAACAATGGCCAATCCCAGCCCAAGCCCGCCGAAACGGGGTGCGATGGTAGCATCAGCCTGTCGGAACCGTTCAAAGACACTGCCAATCCGATCCTGGTCAATGCCGATTCCGGTATCCTTGACATAAAACTGTATTGCATCACCATCTACACGGCACCCAAACTCCACAAAACCTTTTGCGGTAAACTTGAGGGCATTTTCCAGAATATTGCTGAGAATCTTGAGCAACTTGGAACTGTCAAGGATGACAAAATTCTGGGGGTCCACAAGTTCATCCTTCAGAATCAACTCAATATCCTTTTGCTTCGCCTGAGGCGAGAAAACGGCGTAGACCTCGTTGAGCAGCACATGCAGGTCAGCTTCGGTGTTGTGTGGTTTCACCTGGTTGGTTTCAAAATTGGAGATTTCAAGAATATCATCAATGATACGCAAAAGCTGTTCGCTGTTCTCAATAATAATAGAGGCATACTGAGCTTTTTCTTCTTCGGTAAGGTCCTTTCCGCTCAGCAACCTCGAAAAGCCCAGGATGCCGTTGCTCGGGGTGCGTATCTCGTGCGACATATTGCTCAGGAATTCCGATTTGAGCCGGTTGGACCGCTCGGCTAATTCCTTAGCAATCTGCAATTCCTCCTTCTGCTGGATGTAGGTTTCAAAAAGTCGGCCAATCTGCTTGAATTCCCCGGGTGCCGTCCGGAGTTGCATCAATGCATCCCGGTCCTCGGCAATCAGTATCCGCTTGACTAACTCCAGAGGCTTCCTGGCCCATTTGCGCGCAAAGAACACAAACAACGCCGCACCCGCCAGGAAGACAAACAAGAACAAGGCAAGGATATACCCGGATATGATGCGGAATTCTTCAAGGCTGGCAACCTTCCGTTTCAATACCTTCCGTTTCAATACAAGCACAGCCTGTGGTTCTCCGGAGAAATCCCGTAGGGTGTCAGAAAAAACCACATAGTCACGGGCCGGAGTGATATATGCTGAGTCAGGCCCGGCAAGGGTATCCGGACGGGAAATACCTCTGATGAACGCCTTTGCTCCGATACTCGTCTCCAACTCCTCCAGAAATGCCTGATCCACCAACCGACTCACCAAAAGATAGCCGGAAGGGAGCGTCTGATTGTGACCTGGGTCCCTGGTGGGATGAATCGTAGCCCCAAAAACATGATAAAGGCCATCGGGCCCGGAAACATAATAGTCCGTGGTCCGCTCACTATGGATATTCTGGAGCGCCTGAACAGAGAAAGGAGGCATTCCCTTGACACCCTCAGGTGCCGCATGGTGCAAAAGCTTCCCCTCCAGATTGTACAGACATACCCCATCCAGATAAAACGAGGATATCATTGTGGAAATATTCTGATCCAGCCACTTCTTGTCCGGGTGCTGAACCGCAGTGACCATATCGTCCCAGTAAGTATAGTCATAAACTACCTGCCGGGGCAAGGCATTCTGTAGTTCCATGATAGAATGGGCAGAAACGGCAAGACGCTCAGAAGCGGCTTCACGAATGACCACGTGTTGCTTATGGTTAAGCAACGCAACCAGTACAAAAAGAATCGAGAGCAACCCCCCAAGGAATGCTCCAACCAGTAAAATCCGTTTGTAAAGGCCGAAATCTCTCATACCTGTAAAAATACGCATTCTATTCACATATCACAACCCGCTGTTGAGATATTCCTCCAGAAATGTATATCCCGAGGCGGCCACCCGTGCAGCATCCCGGGGATCCTGATCGCTCAGTCCGGCCTTGAGTTCCCAGGCTGCCGGAATACCATCCCGGTCGGCATCAGCCTCCACACGCCCGCCTTGAAGTTCCGGTTGACCTCCCACCTCACTTTCCTGCATAATAATCCCCCCCTGGAACCCCAAAGAGCCGAGATGAGCCACGGCCCTCTGATCCACCGCATCACGCACCTTGGAAGCCCCGGCCTCACGCAGCACCAAGTCGTAAGCATCGCTGGCTGGAAGCACCCGGGTACGAGCGGGGTCAAAGACGGCCGGAACGGTCATAAAAGTGGCTCCCCTGGCCAGCGTATCCGCATCCGGGATCAATACCCCGTCAAGCATACCGTTCTTGTTCATGTCCAGATAATTCCCGGTATGATACACATGATCGGTCTCGGAGAACTGGCTGGCATATGAACCTGTAGAAGAGGGCCCGGCAATGAAATAATTGCCCACCAGATCCTGATAGTGGGCAGCAGCGGAGTGACCGCCCACAAATCCATTACTTCCCCAGTTGTACAGAACATTATTCACAAACTCCATACGGGCCTTGGCCTTGGGGTTCCGGCTCTGGTTATTGATCCACAGGCAATAATAAAAGGAAAGATTGTCGGGACGTTCCAGCAGGGCACCAAACCTTTGCGGTTCAATAGCCTCTCCGATAATACAGTGCTGCATGGTGATGTCCTTACTATTCTGAATATGCAGATTGTCCCAACGTCCCCACTGCACAGATACATGGTCGAAAATCATCTGCTGTGCATCATCGGCAATCAGAGTACAGGATCCACGAGACATCCCGATGCTGCCCCGAAAACGCATATACCTTACAATCACGTTCCGCGATCCCGAAAAGGTGACCCCGTCACCATACACAACCACGCCTTCACCGGGTGCTGACTGCCCTGCGATGGTAATATCCGATGCCACCTGCACCTTGGAGGAGATTTTGATGACCCCGGCCACATCGAACACCACGGTACGTTTGGGCTGAGAAACAGCATCACGAAACGATCCCGGTCCGGAATCGTTCAGGGTGGTCACATGGTACACCTGTCCGCCCCGTCCGCCGGTGGCATACCGGCCGAAGCCCAGAGCCCCGGGAAAAGCCTCGGGCACATCCGCACCCAGGACTGTAACACAGGGAATTGAAAGAAACAGGAGAAGAACGGGGAGAAAAAAACGGGAAATAGCCATAAGCGTAGGATATGCGGAGAACAATGTTAAGAATTTTCATCGAAATCCGGAACAGATTCCGGAGCTTATTGGAAAAACTTCCTTATATTGGATTCCCCGAAGCAAAACATTACAGCATGATGAAACACTCAACGAAGGCGACCACTCTGTCCGCATGGCCTCTATTGATTATGCTACTCCTGACCGGATCCTGTCATAAAAGCCCCGGACACATCGACCGCAAGGCATGGGTGGAACGTCATCAGGTACGGATTTCCCAACTGGACCCGCTCGCTCCACTGACCGTTGGCAACGGTGACTTTGCCTTCACCGCCGATGTCACAGGCTTCCAAACCTTCGACACCCTGTATCACCACCAGGGCATTCCTCTGGAAACCCTCAGCACCTGGGCGTGGCACTCCTTTCCCAATCCTCTGGGTTTGCAGTTGTCAGAAGCCATGCAGGAAAGTGATTTTCATGGACGCAAAGTCGCTTATGCCAGTCTGGAAAAAAGCCCTGCCGGAGAATACTTCAGGAAAAACCCCCACCCCGTTCCTCTGGGGCGCATTGGCCTGTGTCTTGCAGATGGCAGCCCGATTCATCCTGACTCCGTCAAAGACATCCACCAGACGCTGGATTTGTGGCACGGAGTGATCATCAGCCAGTACACATTGCTGGGACAACCGGTCTGCGTGCAGACTGTGGCACACCCCGGACAGAGCCTGGTAGCTTTCAGCATTCAGTCACCATTGCTTGCCTCCGGCAGAATCCGGCTCGCCTTTGGTTTCCCTTATGCCTATGACCTCTCCCGCAAAAACAAGCCCGACATGGATTGGGGCCACCCGGAACGACACACCACGATGAGCCAACAAACAGCCCCCCGCCAGGTAGTCCTCAAGCGACAGACCGAAGACTGCCACTACAGGGTATCCATCTCCTGGGAGGGTGACGCTTCCTGGGAACCTTCCGGCACACACAGCTATCAGTTACACCCCTCGGCAGACAGCATCTCCCTGGTGTGCCTGTTTTCACCGGAACTTCCTCAGGCACCGTTGCCCGACTTTGGGGAGACTCTGGATGCAGCCTCAGATTCCTGGGAGCAATTCTGGAACACCGGGGGAGTCATTGATCTGTCTGAAAGCACCAATTCCGGCGCACAGGAACTGGAGAGAAGGATTGTACTTTCCAAATACCTGGTTCGGGTGAATTATGCCGGAGCATTTCCTCCTCAGGAGACTGGCCTGACCCATATCAGCTGGTACGGGAAGCACCATTCTGAGATGTTTTGGTGGCACGCCGCTCAGTTCTACCAGTGGAACCACACCGAATTGCTTGAGAAAGGCCTGCACTGGTACCTGGACATCCTGCCCTTGGCTATGACCGAGGCTGCGAACCAGGGCTTCCGGGGTGCACGCTGGCCCAAGATGTCCGGCCCTGATGCCCGGCCCAGTCCAGGCGGAATCAATCCCTTCATTATCTGGAACCAGCCTCACCCCATCTACCTGTGCGAGTTGGTGTACCGGGCGCGTCCACAAACGGCCACACTGGAAACCTACAGCAAACTGGTGTTTGAATCTGCGCATTTCCTGGCCTCCTACGCATTCTATGATTCCCTTTCCCAGCACTATGTGCTGGGCCCTCCGGTGAAAAGCGTGAACGAACAAAATGCTGAGAACCTCACACGCAATCCCAGTTTCGAACTCGCTTACTGGCATTACGGACTCACGATTGCCCAGCAGTGGAGAGAACGTATGGGTATGGCCCGGGAGCCTCTCTGGGATGACATCCTGGCTCGACTGGCCCCCCTGACCATCAGCGAAGGAAAGTATGTGGACCTGGAGACGGAACCGGATATCTACAAAAGAAAGGGGGGGGTTCCATCGTCTATGCTGATGGCCCTGGGCTTTCTTCCCCAAACCTCCGTGGTGGACCCGGACATCATGCGGGCCACCTTCGCAGAGGTGAATCTACGCAACGGTCTGAACAGTCACGTCAGCTGGAGTATGGGCAAGGCTGCAATGACCGCCGCCCGCCTTGGGGATACCCAAACTGCAGTGGATATTCTGTGCAACGATGCCCCGGCCGCACGATTCCTTCCCAACGGACACGTACAACGGCCCAAGGAACCGGAAGGATGTCCCGCCTATTTACCGGCCAACAGCTCCTTCCTCTCAGCGGTGGCCCTGATGGCTGCTGGCTGGGACGGAGCTCCGGACGGTCCGGCGCCGGGCTTTCCCCGGGACGGGACATGGGTGGTTCGTACAGAAGGTTTGAACAAACTTCCCTGAGACCCTCAATGCAGGAAATATATGATCTCCCCGATATTTGTGTTCCAGATTGATTAAATTTACCCCAGAATCGTTACAACATTGCGGCTATGAAAGCTCTTTTTATCGGCGGCACGGGAAATATCAGCCTATCTGTAAGCCGGCTGGCTCTGTATCAGGGCTGGGACCTGTATCTGCTCAACCGGGGTATCCGGGAAACCAAAGTGGACGGCGCCCATCATATCCGCGCGGATGTGTACAACAACAAGAATCTTGCAGATTCTCTCCGGAACCATCTCTGGGATGTAGTGGTGGACTGGATTGCTTTCACCGAGGAGGATATTGAGCGAGACCTGGAGTTATTCAGAGGCAAAACCAAGCAGTTTATATTCATCAGTTCCGCCTCGGCCTATCAGAAACCCCTCAGCCACCCCATTGTCAGAGAGTCCACTCCGTTATTCAATCCCTACTGGCAATACTCCAGGGACAAAATTGCCTGCGAGATGCGACTCATGAAGGCCTATCGCGAAGAAGGCTTCCCCGTCACCATTGTCCGTCCATCGCTCACCTACAGCACCGTGATTCCCGTAGCCCTGGGTGGCTGGCAGGAATACACCGTGGTGGACCGCATGAAACGGGGGAAAAAGATCATCGTTCACGGGGATGGCACCTCTTTATGGACCATCACCCACGCAGAGGATTTTGCCAAGGGATTCTTTGGGCTCATGAGCCACCCCCAGGCCATAGGGCAGGACTTTCACATCACCTCTGACGAGCTCTTTACCTGGAACCAGATATACCAGATGCTGGCCGATGCCGTAGGGGTTCCCCCTAATATCGTCCACATTCCCTCGGAGTTTATCTGCACCTTTGACCCGGAGCAAACAGGAAATTTGTTGGGAGACAAAGCCCACAGCGTGATCTTCGACAACACCAAAATCAAAACCCTCGTCCCCGGATTCCAGGCGACCATTCCCTTCCATCAGGGCATACGTGGGACCTTGGCATGGCTGGACAAGGACCCCAAGCGGAAATGGATTCGTCCGGAAACGGACATGATGATGGACAAGATTATCCGGGCATACGAAATGCTTCGGGCCCTCTAAGAGTCCTCCTCAAGCGCAGCGACCAGATTCCGGTCTCCGTAAGCATCGTCCACCCGGTCACAACCGGGCCAGAACTTGTTCTCCCGAATCCAGGCCAAGGGGTATGCCGCCTTCTCGCGCGAATACGGCCGGTCCCAGGTGTCGCTCACTACGGTCTGCTCACCGTGCGGAGCCCTTTTGAGCACATTGTCCTCCCGGTCAGCATCTCCCGAAATCACTTCTTCCACTTCAGCGGCAATGGATCGCATCGCTTCCACAAAACGGTCCAGTTCCTGCAATGACTCACTCTCGGTAGGCTCTATCATAAGCGTGCCATGAACCGGGAAGGACACAGTGGGTGCATGAAAGCCGTAATCCATCAGCCTCTTGGCAATATCCCCTTCGGTAATGCCCGATACGGCCTTGCAGGGGCGGCAATCCAGAATCATTTCGTGTGCTACAAAGCCGGCTTTGTTGGTGTACAACACCGGAAAGGCATCTCTGAGCGATGCCGCCAGATAGTTGGCATTCAGCAGTGCGTACCGGGTCGCTTCTGTCAGACGGGGACCCATCATCCGGATATAGGCATGGGAAATCACCAGAATTCCCGCACTCCCGTAGGGGGCCGCGGACACAGCTGTCATACCGCCCCCGGGGGCCGAAGGCAATAATACATGTCCGGGCAGGAACGGACGCAGGCGTTCCTGGACACAGATGGGGCCAACCCCGGGTCCACCCCCGCCATGGGGAATGGCAAAGGTTTTGTGCAGGTTGAGGTGACACACGTCCGCCCCAATCCTTCCGGGACTGGTGAGTCCAACCTGAGCATTCATATTGGCTCCGTCCATATAGACCAGTCCGCCGGCTTCGTGTACCAGCTCCGTAAGGGTAATAATGGCCTCTTCGAAAACCCCGTGTGTGGAGGGATAGGTAATCATAGTGGCGGCCAGCCTGTCTCCCGCTTCCAGCACACAGGCAGCAAAGGTGGAAACATCAATATTGCCCATCTCATCACAGGGTACAGTGCGTATTTCCATCCCAGCCATGGCTGCGCTCGCGGGATTCGTTCCGTGGGCAGAAGCCGGGATCAGCACCACATTTCTGTGACTTTCTCCACGTGCGCTGTGATAGGCCCGAATCACCATCAGGCCCGCATACTCTCCTGAAGCCCCGGAGTTTGGCTGGAAGGAAACGGCCGACATCCCGGTAATTTTGGTCAGAAAGGTACCCAGTTCTTCTATCAGCTTTAGGTAGCCACGAACCTGATCCTGTGGCACAAAAGGATGGACATCCAACTCGGGCCAGCTCAAAGGAGTCATGGCTGTAGCCGGGTTGAGTTTCATGGTGCAGGAGCCCAGCGGAATCATCGAATGTGTCAGGGAGATATCCTTGCGCTCCAGTTTTTTGATGTAGCGCATGAGTTCCGTCTCGGAATGATATTGCGCGAAAACCCGCTGCGTCAGTATCGGGGTGGTTCTGCGCAGGGATTCAGGGATGCAGGCAGGCTGAGACGATGTATGATTCGATGCAGACACCCTGAGGGAATCCAGTACCGCCGGCAAAATATTCCGGAACGAGCCCTGACCGGCAGCCTGGGCAAAGACGCCCAACAAGGTGCAAATGTCGGCCAGTGTGGTCGTCTCATCGGTACTGAGGCTTACCCATCCGGCAGAATCATACCAGAGGTTGACGTCCTGCTGCAAGGCGCAACTGCGGATCTTTTCCTGCAACGGCCCGTCGGCACGTACAGAAAGGGTATCGAAGAAACATCCGTGCACCAATTCATAACCCAGATCCCTGAGGCCGGTACTGAGCGACACCGCCAAACCGTGCACCCTTAGGGCCTGTTCCCGGATTCCCCCGGGTCCGTGGTACACAGCATACATTCCGGCCATGATGGCCAGCAATGCCTGGGAAGTACATATATTGGAGGTAGCCTTTTCGCGCTTGATATGCTGTTCCCTGGTTTGCAATGCCATACGCAGAGCCCTGCGTCCGGAGGCATCCACGCTTACCCCGATAATCCGCCCGGGCATCTGACGCTTGAAAGCATCTCTGGTAGCAAAGAAAGCCGCATGAGGCCCGCCAAAGGACATCGGAAGCCCAAATCGCTGAGCACTTCCGACTACAATATCCGCACCCCACATGGAGGGAGGCAGCAAAAGTGCCAGAGAGAGCAAGTCGGCAGCAACAGAGACCAACACCCCCTGTTGATGCGCTCTGGCAACAAAATCCTCGTATGAGAACACCCCTCCGTCCGCATCCGGGTATTGAATGATGGCCCCGAAAAAGCGTTCATCGGGGACAAACGAACGATGATCTCCCTCCACAAGCTCAATACCCAGAGGGCCAGAGCGGGTACGAAGCACGTCAACAGTCTGAGGGAACACCCTGTGGTCCACAAAATACCGCACAGCACCATTCTTCACAGCCTGCCTGGACCGCAGGTTAAAGCACATAATCATTGCCTCGGCAGCAGCCTGGGCCTCATCCAGCAGAGAGGCTCCAGCAACGTCCATCCCTGTGAGGCTGCATATCATGGTCTGAAAGTTCAGCAGGGCCTCCAGACGGCCCTGAGAGATCTCAGCCTGATAGGGGGTATAGGATGTGTACCAGGAGGGATTTTCCAATATATTCCGACGAATCACAGAGGGAAGTATGGTGCCGTAGTACCCCTTTCCGATAAAAGTCTTCGCGGGATGATTCAGCGACAAAGTTTCCCGGAGACTCTCCAGATACTCGGTTTCTGACAGCGCTGCGGGCAGGGGCAGGGGCTCCTGGTTCCGGATTCCCTCGGGCAGAGCCCGGGACACAAGTTCATCCAGCGAGGACACTCCAATCCGGGCAAGCATCCCCGGCAACTCATGAGGCCGGGGCCCCAGATGACGTTCAGCAAAATCAGCACTCATAGACTATAATTGAATTGCGGCCGGAACGCCCAAACGGGCATGAATCAGCATCCCAGCCGGGACAAAAACGGATTATTCAGAATTTCATGTTCTAACGTAGTAGAAGGGCCGTGACCGCAAAACACCTTGGTATCACGGGGCAACACCAGAACCTTTTGATACAGGCTGTCCATAAGCAGGTCATAATCCCCGCCTGTCAGATCGGTGCGACCAATACTGCCCCGGAACAACACATCCCCGGCAATGAGAAACTTATCCTCCGGAGCATAGAGCACAACACTGCCCGGTGCATGTCCGGGGGTATGAAATACCTGCAGAGCCGATGTACCGAAAGTCACTGAACCTCCGTCGGACAGCATCATCTGGGGGGTGGGAGGTGCTTCCACCTCATAGCCAAACATCTCTCCCTGCTTCCATGCATACTCCAGAAAAGGCAACGCATCGGGATGGACAGCCGTGGGAACCCCAAAGGTTCGCGCGACAAAGGCATTGCCCAGAATATGGTCAAAATGCCCGTGGGTATTGACCAACAACTCGGGGACAAGATTGTGTTGCCGCAAGTATTGCGCCAGTTGCTCCTGCTCCCGGGGTTCTCCGCAGGCAGGATCAATCACCACGCACGCCCCCGACGAGTCGGAAACCACATAGGTATTGACCTGATAGGGAGTAAAAACAAAGATATGTACCTTCATAACCATAAATTAAGAACCAGAAACATCCGCCTTAAGAACCAGAAACATCTGCACCGGGCCGGGCGTCCCAAAAGACCGCCAGCCACACGCAGGGAGGGGTAAGGGATGTGCTTTCAACCCTGTGGCGACAACCTGCGGGGAGGAAGCAATGAGCTCCGGGAACAAGGCGCAACCGGGAGCCATCGTCAAACCCCAGCTCTCCTTCACCCTGCAGCACCATCACCCATTCATTCACAACGGGTTCGTACCAGAACCCTTCGGGCGAGCAATGGCCCGCAGAGACGATTCTCTCCACCCGGACACCCTGAGCCTCCAGCAGAATATCTGTCCACTCTTCGGGAAGGGAGCCTTCAGGCAGTCCCTCCAGAAGATTTCCGGCAATCCATGGCCGCCCCTTTTGCTCCTGCCTCATACCTTCCCTTTAACAAAGGGGACAAACACAAACGAACCATGCCGGGAAGTTTCAAACTCATCCTGCGACACCCTGCGAATCCGGAGCATCGTCTGCACCTCATCGCCCACAGGAATCACCAGAATACCCCCTGGCCGCAACTGTCGCAACAAATTTTCCGGGACTTCCGGCGCTGCCGCCGTAACCAGAATCTTATCAAAAGGTGCGTAGGAAGGCAGCCCGTCATACCCGTCCCCGTAAAAAAAGTGCATACTGTACCCAAGCTCTGACAGCAGACGCTGCGCTTTGAGATACAACTCCCTCTGACGCTCCACAGTGTACACAATGGCTTTCATTTCCGAAAGCACCGCTGCCTGATACCCGGAACCGGTCCCGATCTCCATCACCTTCTCAAAGGGCTTCACCTCGAGTAACTGCGTCTGGAAAGCCACCGTGTAAGGCTGGGAGATGGTCTGACCGGACCCGATGGGAAAAGCCTGATCCTTATAGGAAAAATGCAGAAAACCGCTGTCCATGAACGCATGCCGCGGCACGGTTCCTATGGCACGGAGCACTGCCGGGTCGTTGATACCCTTAACCTTAAGGGTATCAACCAATTGACGTCTTAAGCCCTTATGGTGATAACTTTCTTCCATGCGCAGTTTTGCGAAAACAAAAGTAGCACAAAAGCCTCACACCCCCGCAAACCGTCCGGACAAGATATCAACAGGTAATCAACCGGCATCCACGGTTTGATTCAATTTCGTACTTTTGTCCAAAGCGATTGCCCATTGATGGCTCAACCCTGATGTCTATGTCCTTCTCAACCATCCACAACCAGCCACTGGCAGACCGTATGCGCCCGCAGGATCTGGACGGCTATATCGGGCAGAAGCATCTGGTAGGCAAGGGGGCCATCCTGCGACGGATGATTGAATCGGGAAATGTGGCATCCTTTATTCTTTGGGGTCCTCCGGGAGTCGGCAAAACCACCCTGGCCAGAATTGTGGCCACGATGCTGGGCCGACCCTTTTTCAGCCTCAGTGCGGTACATTCCGGAGTAAAAGATGTCCGCGAAACCATCGAGAAAGCCAAAAAGCAGGAATTTTTCAACAGCCCCGCACCCATTCTCTTCATCGATGAAATTCACCGGTTCAGCAAATCCCAGCAGGACTCCCTGCTGTCTGCCGTGGAGCAGGGAACGGTGGTGCTTATCGGAGCCACCACGGAGAACCCCTCCTTTGAGGTCATCTCGCCCCTTCTGTCCCGGTGTCAGGTGTACCTGCTCAACCCCCTCGATGTACAGGAGCTCAGAGAACTCATCCAATTGGCCCTGACCCGCGACCCGGTACTCAAAACCCTGCCCGTGGAAATCCGACAGGACGAGGCATTGCTCCGGGTTTCGGGAGGGGATGCCCGAAAACTGCTCAATGCTCTGGAACTGGTGGTTCAGGTGCAGAGAAACCAGGGAGAGGACACGCAGGAACCGCTTGTGGTCACCGACGAGCTGGTCCTGGAACGTCTTCAGAACAATATTGCCCTGTACGACAAGAATGGGGAAATGCACTACGACATCATCTCGGCATTCATTAAATCCATCCGGGGCAGCGACCCCAATGCCGCAGTGTACTATCTGGCCCGCATGATTGCCGGAGGAGAGGACCCTCTGTTCATTGCCCGCCGCCTGGTCATTCTGGCCTGCGAAGACATCGGGCTGGCCAATCCGAATGCATTGCTCATCGCCAACAACTGTTTCCAGGCAGTACACGCCATCGGGATGCCCGAAGGGCGCATCCCGCTCTCGCAAACCGCCATCTACCTGGCCTGTTCTCCCAAGAGCAACTCCGCATATATGGCCATCAGCAAAGCGTCCGAAGAAGTGGAAAAATCCGGGGACCTGTCCGTTCCCCTCCCTATCCGGAACGCCCCCACTCGACTGATGAAGGAGCTGGGATACGGCCATCAGTACAAATACGCCCATGATTACGAGCACAACTTTGCCGAGCAGGAATTCCTGCCCGGAGCCCTCTCGGGCACTGCATTCTACCGGCCTGGAGACAATCCCAGAGAAAAAGAACTCAACGAGAGGCTCCGCTTCCTGTGGAAGAGCAAATACGGATATTAAACACCCCTTTGTAACCAATGCTTACCCAGAAAACCACACAACCATCAACCACTCATACAACCGCACACCCAAAATCATACACCCATAACCATACCCTCATGAGCCATACGCCCACAAACCACACTCCCAAGACCTTATCTTCCATTGAGTACCTTCGTCACCTGGACACGGGCAATTTCTTCATTCTGGCCGGGCCCTGCGTTGTGGAAGGTGAAGAGATATGCTTTACCATCGCCCGCGAAATTGCTCGCATCAGTGACAAACTCGGCATACCGTTCGTTTTCAAAGGTTCCTTCAAAAAGGCCAACCGGTCGCGGCTGGACTCCTTCACCGGAATCGGAGATGTTCAGGCTTTGGAAATCCTATACAAAATCAGGGAGACCCTCAAAGTTCCGGTAGTGACGGACATCCACAAGGAAGAAGATGCAGCTCTGGCAGCCCGGTATGTGGACATCCTGCAGATCCCTGCCTTCTTATCCAGACAAACAGACCTGCTGGTAGCCGCTGCCCAAACTGGCCGCGTGGTCAACATCAAGAAGGGACAGTTTATGGCCCCTGATGCCATGGCTTTCGCCGCAGACAAGGTGGTCCAGGCCGGGAACGACAAAGTAATGCTCACCGACCGGGGTACCATGTTTGGCTATCAGGACCTGATTGTGGACTACCGGGGTCTGGTAACCATGAAGCAAACCGGATTCCCGGTCATTCTGGACATCACCCATTCCCTGCAACAGCCCAACCAGCCCTCCGGGGTCACCGGGGGACAGCCTGAGATGATTGAAACCATCGCCCGGGCGGCCATCGCCGTTGGCGTGGACGGATTATTTCTCGAAACCCACCCCGACCCGGCCCATGCCCGGTCGGACGGAGCCAACATGCTCCGGCTCGATC
>DFUR01000043.1 GCA_002380425.1 Bacteroidales bacterium UBA4181 | reverse complement strand
GTTACAACAAAAATTAAGATTGTTTACCTTTTCTAATAAAAAAGTTAGATTTTCTTCCCATCGTTTTTCCCCTCTAATAAGGTTTTTGTTCCACAGGCTTCACAATATTATGGCCAGCCGTGGCAAATGCGTTCACGGCTTTTCAGGATATTTGGTCAATAGTCTGTTATTCAGATTCTTGTGATTTATTCTCCATCGTTGTATTTGTCTCGGCCTCCCCAATTTCGCCCGCACGCGTATTGTCCCAAATACCTCAATTTTGTGGGCCCGTACTCATGGAACAAGCTCCTGGTGACCGTGTGCGCCCCCGGTTTTTGTTTAACCTTTATCGAAACAAGGGAGAATGAAGCGTGAATATTTGAGCCGGAGCAGAAAAATGTCTCACACCAGGCCTGAGGCTTATGGCAGACCAATCGTTAAAATATTTTAATTTTGTTCAAAAAAAAAGCGCTCCGGGATTGCTGTTTATATATTTTTCTATCTTTGGCCCATGAAAAATGGGGACAGAGTGTTGAAATGCACGATTTTTGCTCTGTCATGTGGAGGATGTATCGGGAGGTGATGAATTCCCCCTTTTGGCTGTTCCACAGACAATCATCCGTTTCGGCGATGCCGGGGATGGTCGTTTCTTTTTTCACTTTTTGAGAGGAAAACTTACATTTAACTGGTAACAATTATTGAGAAACCAAATAGAAATCACTCAAAAACCATTTAATTCAACCCATTAATTTTTTTTATATGAAAAACACAGCCAAGGCCCCTAAGAAACAATCCAATTTCGGTGGCATCTTTACCGCTCTTGCGATTCCCCTGAGTTTTGTAACGACTGTACTTGTGTATCTGTATGTTTTCGGGAACCCCATTCACTTTGAGGGCAACAATCCTGAGAACCTGCCTCTTCCCGGTGACTATTTCGGGATTGTGTACAAGGGCGGCCCCATCGTTCCTATCCTTATGGGCTTTTTCCTGATTGTGGTAATTTTCTCTATCGAGCGTTTTCTGGCCATCCGTCGTGCCAAAGGTGCTGGTTCTGTTCCTGCTTTTGTGCGCGGACTCAAGGATAAACTTGCCAACGACGATGTTGACGGAGCCCTCAAGAGCTGTGACAAACAGCGGGGTGTGGTTGCCAACGTACTTCGTTCGGTAGTGCTCCGTTATCAAAAGGTTTCTGCCGATAAGGCAATGACCAAGGAGCAGGCTATGGCTGCCATCCAAAAGGAAGTAGAAGATTCCACCAGCCTTGAGCTCCCTGGCCTGGAGCAGAATATGCCCATTCTCTCTACCCTCGTGTCCTGCTCTACGCTGGTGGCTCTGCTGGGAACGGTGTTGGGTATGATCCGGGCTTTTGCCGCTTTGGCCAACGCCGGTGCTCCTGACTCTGTGGCTCTTTCGGCCGGTATTTCCGAAGCTCTTGTGAACACGGCAATCGGTATCGGTACTTCGGCTATCGCCGTTATTACCTATAACTATTTTGCTACGCAGATTGACCACCTGACTTTCAGTATTGACGAAGCCGGGTACAGCATTGTGAACACCTACGCTGAAAAGAACTAATTGTCTGCTGACAATTAAAATGCACAGATATGCCAAAAGTTAAAATTGCACGGAAAAGCCTGTTTGTTGACATGACAGCCATGGTGGACGTGTCGTTCCTTTTGCTGACCTTCTTCATTCTGACCTCTACATTCATTCAGAAGGAGGCGGTTATGGTGTCCATCCCCGGTTCGATTTCGGACCGGAAGGTTCCGGACACCAACATCCTCAACATCATTGTCAGTCCTGACGGGCGGGTGTTTGTTGGGATGGACAACCAGAACACACGCAGAGAATGGCTTGCCCGCATTGCAGACAGTTATTCGCTTGAGTTTACCCCCAAACAGTACGCTGAGTTTGGTTTGATCAACTCGTTTGGGGTTCCGGTGGAGGCCCTGGGAGCCTTCCTGAATATGCCGAGCCAGGCCCGGGATAGCAAGGAGAACGCCCTGGGTATCCCTGTCGCTGATACTTTGGAGGGAGGCGTTATTGATAATCAGTTCAAGGAATGGGTGCGGCTTGCCCGCGAGGTGAATCCGGACATCACGATCACCATCAAGGCAGACCGGGGCACACCCTATCCCAAGATTAAGTCAGTGATGAACACCCTTCAGGATGTGCGTGAAAACCGCTACCACCTCATCACCTCGCTTGAGTCCATCCCTGCGGGTTTATAATCCGATAAATACAGAAGAAGATTATGGCAGAAATGAACGACCAGCCTAAAAGAGGCAAAGGCGGTAAAAAAGGAAAGAAACAGGCACCCAGAGTGGACTTGACCCCGATGGTGGACCTTGCCTTCCTGCTGATCACATTCTTTATGCTGGCAACATCCATGACGCGTCCGCAGACCATGGAGCTTGCAATGCCTGCAAAGGATGACAAAGTCACCGAGGAAGAACGGACCAAGGTGAAGGCTTCTCAGGCAATGACCATCATTCTGGAGGAGGAAGACAAGGTATTCTATTACTTTGGAACTCAGGAAGAGGGTGGCCCGGAACCTGAACTGCAGCAGACGACCTACGATCCGGAAGGATTGCGCAGGGTTTTGCTCAGCCGTAACGCTACGGTGATGAACAAAATCCTTGAACTCAAAGAGAAGAAACGGAACAAGGAACTGACGGAAGATGATTACAAAAAGCTGGCAACCGAGGCCAAGGAGGATCCTGCTGCGCCCACGGTGATTATCAAGCCCTCCGACCGGTGTTCCTATCTGAATCTGGTGGATGTCCTGGACGAGATGGCCATCTGCAATGTGTCGAAGTACACGATTGTCCGCCTGGACCATCTGGATACGACCATGATGCAGAAACACCTCCCGGCCATTTATGGTACACCTTCTAATTGATAATTACTATGTCGAAGATTAATCTCTATTCTTCCGATTGGTGCGAACTTATTTTTGAAGGGCGTAACAAAAAGTACGGAGCCTACGATATGCGCTCCCAGACAGAGAACAGGCATCGCTATGCCATCCTGCTGGTTGCTGGCATATTTGCCGGTTTGGTTACCATCCCCGCGCTGATTAAGACCATCCTTCCCGAAAAGAAGGAGCAGTTTACGGAAGTCACTACCCTGGCGAATATCAACATAGAGCAGGTAGAGAAGAAGAAAAAAGAGCGTACGCTGGATATTCCCCGTCCTACGCAGCCCATTCCCCAACTGAAGGAAGTCATCAAGAACGTGGCTCCTATTGTTGTGGAGGATGAGAAGGTCCCACCCGAAGAGGAAGGGCTCAAGAGCCAGGATGAATTGCTGGCCTCGGCTGCGACCATTTCTATCGCAACCATTGCTGGTACCGACGAGGGTGTGTTTATCGATGAACTCGATGAGGTGCAGCGTCAGAATGTGGGTGTTGAAGAACCTCCCCTGATGATGGTGGAGGAGATGCCGCAGTTCCCTGGTGGACCCACAAAGATGTATGAGTTTCTGAAAAAGAACCTCAGGTATCCTGAACTGGCACGGGACAACAACATTCAGGGCACAGTGACGCTTACCTTTGTGGTGGGTGTGGATGGGGCCATTACCAATATTCAGGTGGCCCGTTCTCTGGACCCGGATTGTGATGCTGAAGCTATCCGCGTGGTGAAGATGATGCCCAAGTGGTCTCCCGGAAAGCAGGGGGGCAAGACGGTGCGGGTACAGTATGTTCTTCCCGTGAAATTCACAATCACAAGATAGTATTTGGATGAACCGGTTTCTGGGAATTTTCCAAAACGGGATGATTGTAGTCTATTTGGCCATGGCCGGGGTGATTTTGTTCACCCCGGTCTTTGACCTTTTTCTCCCCACTCCGGGCCGGAAAATCTTGGTTGGTTCGTTGCTGGTTGTATATTCCCTCTTCAGACTGTTCCGGATGTACATTCAGTATAAAAAGTCCGGGGGGGGGCCGGATGCTGCCAAGGAATAATCATTGTGGCTCTATGAACAGTTTGAAATCAGGTTTTGCCTTTTTTTGTCTTTTGGTGCTGGTTGCCGGGTGTTCCCGGGGGGACAAAGGCGCTCCGCGCAGTACCCCAACCACCGGCCTTACCACCATTTGGGTGGATGAAACATTTGCTCCGATTGTCAATCAGGAGATAGAGGTCTTTGAAGGCATTTATAAGTACGCCAGCGTGATCCCCTGGCATGTATCCGAGGTTCAGGCACTCAATGCCTTGTTGCGCGATTCCACCCAGTTGGCCCTTTCTACCCGCAAGCTCACCCCCGCGGAACATGAATTTCTGCGTTCCCATCAGCGCGTGGCCCGGGAGATTCATGTGGCGACCGATGCCCTGGCGATTATTGTGCATCCCTCCAATCCCTGTGTCCGGGTCACCACGGGGCAGCTCAAGGATATTTTTACCGGTAAGCTGGTGTTCTGGAACCAACTAGACCCATCCTTCCCCAGAGATTCCATCAAGGTATTGTTTGATCATCCCGAGTCGAGCACGGTTCGGTATATGGTTCAGGAGATTGCCGGAACCACCCAGCTGGCCCCGAGTCTTGCCGGCCTGGGTGGCAATGCTCAGGTGCTGGATTACATCAAGGATGTTCCCAACAGCATGGGCATTCTTGGCGTGAGTTGGGTGTCCAATACCCGGGATACTTCGATGTTGAGCTTCCGCGACAGCATCAAGGTCCTGGAAGTCAGCAGGGCCACGGAGGCCCTGTACAGTAATAGCTTTTTCCCCTATCAGTATTATATGGCAACGCGTGATTACCCCCTGTTGCGCGATGTGTATCTGATTCTGTCTGAGCCATGGAATGGGCTGGCGACCGGTTTTGCGTCCTTTATGGCCAGCGACCGTGGGCAAAGGATTATTCTTAAGTCGGGCATCTTTCCTGCCACCCAGCCGATCAGAGCTGTACGGGTAAGGGAGGAGCTATAAATGGAGCGATTTTTGTGATGATAATGGTATAAATTCGATATTTATGATGCGAAAATTTCTATCCTTTCTGGCGTTTGCCTCTCTTCTGTCTTTGAGTGCCGGAGTCTGGGCACAGGGCCCGGGACAGCCCGGTCGTCCTCAGGGCCCCTCAAGCCCGCAGAACGGTCCTGGTCGTATGGGACCGGGCGGTGGCCCTTCCGGTCCGGGGGACTGGTTGTCGGAGGGGGAGCGTGAACTGCGCAGAGAACGTTATGTGCAAGCCCGCAGAGCCTTTGAACAGGCACCCGGTTCTCCTCGTTCACAGTATATGCTGGGCGAGTATTTTCTGCGTGTAGGCCGGCGTGATTCAGCGATGGCTGCTTTCCGCAAAGGGATGGCTCTGGATCCCGAGGACTGGATGTGCAAGGTGGGGTTGGGGCAGGCGCTGCTCGAGACCTCGGCCACCGAAGCAGCGGCTATCTTTGATGAGGTGTCGAATTCCCGGAAGTTGCGCCGTGAGGTGAAGGTGCCTGTGCGCATTGCCCGGGCCTATCTGTCGGTGAAGAATCCGGATTTCCCCATGGTTCGTTCCTGGCTGGATAAGGCCTTGGCCATCAATAACTCTGAGCCGGAGATTTTCATGGTGGAAGGAGATATGTACTTCAAGCAGCTCAAGGCTGGAGAGGCTGTTGCCAGTTATCGCAACGTGCTTTTTTATGAGCCGGACAATTATGAGGCTCAGTATAAGCTGGGCAGGATTTACCGTCAGGCCCGGGAGTATGACCAGGCCAGCGATTACCTCGCCAAGGCACTGGAACGCGACAGCCTGCATGTGCCTTCCCTCAGGGTGATGGGCGAGATGAACTATTTCCGCCGAGAGTATCCCCGGTCTATTGACGCCTATCGCCGCCTCTTCAGGCTGGGCGGGGGCGATTTTGAAGACAGGGCGAGCTACGCATCAGCTCTGTTCTTTAATGGTCAGATTGAGGAGGCCCGTCCGGAGTACGAGCGTTTGTTGCGTGAGAACCCCAACCATCCTTCGGTGCTGCGGGTAAAGGCTTACATCCATCAAATGACCAATGAGAATGAAGAAGGGGTGAGGACCATGGAGAGATTCTTCTCTGTAGTGGATACCGCCCTCATTCTTTCGGGCGACTATCAGGAATATGGGCGGCTCCTGTTGGGTATTGGCAAGGATTCACTGGGGTACACCAATTATCTTAAGGCGATTCGCCGCTCGGAGAATGAGCCGAACAAGCGGATGCTGTTCCGTGAGATGGCAGACTCCATTCAGAAGCGCAAACAGAACGAACTTGCAGATTATTTCTTCTCAGAAGCAGAGGGTCTTTTGGGCAGGTTAGAGACTAGCCAGTACCTTACCTGGGGACGTATCTGCTATGACGCTGCCAGAATGCGTCTGGAAAAAACCGGACCACTTCCTCAGGACACCCTCGTGGCCGTGCGGTATTTTACTCGTGCGGACAGCTTGTTTGCCAAAGTTGCTGAACTGGCCCCGGACAATTTCACGGGGCTGTACTACCGGGCAACGGCTCTGGATGCTCTGGACCGCAGAATCCAGGAGACTACTCTTGCCAAACCACTGTACGAGAAGCTTTTGGAGAATCCCAGAATCGGTGACCGGGAGAAGAAGCAGGCCTATCTTTATCTGGCCTATGCGTCCAGCCATGTGGAAGACTATCCTCAGGCTCTGGTCTATTACAAGAAATATCTGGAACTCGACCCCGGACATGCCGAAGTGACCAAGGTTGTTCAGGGCCTCGAGGAATTCCTTAAAGCTCAAAAGTAATTTACTCAGGTTGCTATATGATGAGGGTGTCCGTTGCGGACACCCTCTTTTTTTTGATAGAGAAATCTCTCTGCACCTGTTTCTTTGCCTCTCTCTGTCCCTTTGCCTCTTTGTCACTGCTTCAGGACTCCAGCCAGATGGCCTCCACATCGGCTTCAGATGGTCCTTCTCCCAATATCAGCACCTGTATCCTTTCCAGGGTGCTCCAATCGGGGGTAGAGGCCCCGGAGCGAAACCACAGCGGCAGGAAGCCGGGGTAGGGACGGGGTAGCAACAGCATCCCGGCGGGCTTAAGCGCCCTAAGACTTATCCGGTGGTCCTCAAAGGAGGAACCCAGTGGGATTCGTGCGGCAAAGGCTGTGCCGTAGCGGTCGATAAGCGTGCAGAGCAGGGTGGTTTTGCCCGCAACGGAGCGGGCACGCACAACCACCTCGTGTAGCTGCTTCAGGGACTGCTTGCGTGCTGAGCACTTTTCTCCCACAAACAATTCCCATCCGGCAGGCCTCAGGGTGTCTGGACGTTCGGCCGAAGTCCGTGAAAAGAGTTTGCCGGATTGTTCCGATATGGAGTAGGTCATCGTGGTACGGCCGGACATACTAACCTGATTGAGGGATGCATAGTCTTCCTGGGCATCATAGAGCACCAGGGGAGCCGATGCGGGTACCACCCGGGTGGTCCAGGTCTGATCCAAAATGCTGTACTGCACGATGCCCGGGCTGAGCATCCTTTGAGGCACAGCGGCTTCGAAAAGCCCCCCCCGGACCATCACCAGGGGAAAGGTGAGCCTTTCACGCCCTCCGTAAAGCCGGCTCATCTGTACCTGAACGGTTTCGCCAGGAGCGACCCCGGAGATATAGGCCTGGATGGTCCAGGGGCCGTCTTGATTTACTTCTCTTGGCGCGGTGTGACGCACCACCTTATCTCCGGCTCGTGTGGGCGGGGCGGAGAACTCACCCAAAAGGATGTTTCCCCAACGGCTCTGGGCCGTGAAGCGATGTTTTTCCCTGCCTTTTCTGACTAGCAGCCAGGCACCCGGGCGGACTGTGAAAACGCCCGTAGTGGTTTCGGTATGTCCGTCATTGCCCTCATTCAGGCCGGTGACTGAGAAACTTTTGCCCAGATTTTCCAGCTTCAGCTCCATGGGGTATTCCTTCCATTCAATCCGGGTGGTTTCGCGGGTAAGTGCGGTGCGTTCAAATGGGTCGCGGATAGGCACGGCATCGGGATAGACTTCCAGCCTCCAGATGCCATCGGCAATCTTATCGAGAAAATAGGCCCCGGAACCGGGATAGGTTACCAGAGGAGAATGGCCCACCCCGGCAATCTTGCTGAGTTGTGCGGGGGCCACCGGCCGGCTTTGGGTAGAGCCTGAGTGGTAAAAGGCCTGAGCAGTGTTCATCTCACATAGTTCCTGGGCATAGCTCAGCCGAAAGGCTCCAAAAATGCTGTCCGCGGGGTATTGCGGGCCTTTCTGCCCGCGGGGGGTGTTTCGGTATGCCTCCCCGGCGATCAGCAAACTGATGGCCTTTTGCGGGGTGTACACCAGGTTCAGATAATGGGTCTGGTACTCGGTGTTGGCAAATGCAGTGTTCACCGGGTCGTAGGCAAACTGGGTGGTCCACTGAAATCCCGCCTGCCTGAAGCTACGGGCCATGGCCGGGTACATCAGGGGCAGCATGATGTCGGCAGCATCGAACTCGTAGGTGGCTTTCATTTTGGAGAGAAAGAGCGGATCCTGCGAAAAGGGAATGCTGTATCGGTCCACATGGGGCAGGAAATTGCCCTTTTGTTCGCTGTTCCGGACCAATCCGCTGGGGTACCACTGAAAAGTGATTCCCTCCACCGGGGATTGAAGCACCGTTCCTGCCAGGCCGGAGTTCTGGGCAATATTGTACAGAACAGGCTTGTTCCATCCCTCTGACCTTACCGCTGCAGCCATCCTTTGGATGTACCGGGCTGTTTGTTCCGCATTCCCGTGCGAAGGTTCATTATTGATTTCCAGAAGAATGATGTCAGGATCCTCCAGATAGGTGAGGCCGGTGTAGGGGTTCTTGTGCAGCACAAACTGCTTCAGGAAGTTTTCCTGAGCCTTCATGGCGGCTTCATCCCGGGTGGCATTGCCCTTTCCGTACTTGTAGGAAAAACCCGGAGTGGGCTGGTCCCTTTCCGGATAGCCGTTGCCCCAAAAAGCAATGGGGGTAATCATTGTTTTGATGCCCCGCTCCTTGAATTTTCCCAGCAGATAGTCGAACAGTCTTAGATGCTCGTTAAGCAGCAGGTTTCCCAAAGTGTCGGAGATCTCGGTGTCCCAAATATGAACCCGGAATGCATTGATACCCAGACGCGATAAGTGATACACGTCCTGATCGATGATCTTTTCGTGATCGTCAGCGGTATAGCGCACCGCCCGGAAGCCGTAGGCAAAGGGGACGGTGTAGTTTACCCCGAAGAAGGCGAGTTCCTTGCGGGTCTTCGTGTCCCGGAGCACGCCCCCGGCATCCACAAATACCGGGGGTTTGGGTACGGCCGAAAAAACAGCGAGGCCCCAAAGGGCCCCGACTATTGTGATATGTAACCTCCGATTCATGGGGTCATTTTTTTATTCAACGCTGAAGATGGCGGCACTCCCGGGGATCGCTTTGTCATAGAACTGCACGGCACTGTCATTGAGCTTGGGGTGCTGTTTCTTGACAAGGTTGATCATTTCGGCACCCGCGAACAAGACCGGCCCGTATCCATGGGCAGCCATAACATCCACGGGGCGGTAGTAGTAGAAGGCCGGGTCAAAGCCCATCCCGGTTCCTACGCAGGTGCCTTCCACCTGGCCCTTTTCGTTCACCTTGGTGGAGACAGCATTCCAACCCAGCTGGGCAACAGGCCCGTAGGCGATGGCATCAATCCAGCCCTGGTTGATGGCATGAGCGATGCAATAGGTGTAGATGGCCGTGGCCGAGGTTTCCAGGTAAGAATCGGGACGGTCCAGAAGCTGGTGCCAGAACCCTTCTCCGGACTGATAGGAGGCGATGCCCTTGATGTGGGCACGCAACTGAGCCAGAACCTTCGGGTAGCCGGGATGATCCTTGGGAAGCACATCCAGCACTTCCACAAGGGTTAAAATGGCCCATCCGTTGGCGCGGCCCCAGTGGAAGCAGGGATGGTCGGGAGAGGATTCAATCCATCCGTGCATGTACAGGCCTTTCTCCTTCACGAACATTTTGGTTGAGAACAGATCAATTTGCCGGACAGCTTCGTCGAAATACTTCTTGTCCTTGGTCAGGGCGCCCATATAGGCGATGGCGGGGATGCCCATGAACATATCATCCAGCCACACGGAGTTCTTCTGGGGGCGGTTGCGGGCCAGGGTGCCGTCGGCCAGCCGGTATTCCTTGTTCATGATGTAATTCACGTAGTTGTCAATCATGGGGCGCAGATTCTGGTTGGCCCCGCTCAGCGAGGCCTGAATCATGGCTACGCACATGGCACCGGCATCGTCCAGAGCTCCCGGATTCAGTACAGAGTTGAAAGGAGAACGCAACGAAGGATTGGTTTTCATGGCTTCCCGGTAAGGGGCTACCGCCTGGGCTATGAATGAGAACCTGTCCTTGGTGTAGTTGGTGTAGCGGGCATCGCCTGTGGCTTCACCGGCGGCCAGCATGGCCCCGTAGGTCACCCCCCATTCGTAGCTGATGAGCCTGAAACCACCCCGGGCCAGAGAAGCCCCTTCGGTGACTTTCGAGAAATCGGTGATGGGCTGGTTGGTGTTTCGGTCCAGAAGCTGGGGCGGAGTTTGCTGATCGAGGTACACCAGGATGCGGTCCATGGTAGCCTTGATGTCTTCAACCTTGGAAACTCCGTAAGGATTACGGTAACCTGCCTGAAGCAGGTGCAAAGCGGTGTTGTAGTCGTTGATTTGCTGGGTCTGTCCTTGGACAGAACCGGCAAACAGCAGGGCGGCACACGCCAGCAGAGCAGAGATTTTGTTCATAAAGTGGATTTTTGATGGATAATGGGTTATTGTATTTTTTTCGAAAACTACCGGAGCGCCACGTCCCAAACTTTGGTGAGTTTCGACGCCCCGTCCGGGCCGCTTATCTTGAGAGTAACAATGTATTTTCCGTCCCGGCTGTATTGGTGGAGGGGGGAGGCCTCCGAAGAGGTCGTTCCATCGCCGAAGTCCCAGGACCAGGTGGTGACCTTGCCCACGGACTCATCCTGGAAGGCAACCAGACGCCTGTTCATATCCAATACCTTGAAGGACCAGCGGGCATCTATCTTTTTGCTTAGTCCCGGCTCCAGGGGCATCAGGGTGAAGTAGCGCAGAAAATTGGCCTGACCATACATTTTGTGCTCTTTGGAAAGATTCCAGAATCCGTTGTTACTCCGTGCATTCACATCATCGTAGTCAATGATGGCCCAGCAGAGCCCTATGTCCTTGCCTTCCTTCAGGGACGATTCCACAGCCCTCACCGGGCCTTCGGGGCCGGCATAATCAAACGGGGTGATCCAGAACTCCAGGTACAATTTTCCGGACTCTCCCGGGCGGAAGTTGTATTTGTATGCGGTATTGGCATAGGGAAGCTCTTTAATCCAGGGTTGGCTGCCCCAGCTGAGGGCCCAGTCCATCCCCTCGGCGGGGGTGTAGATGTGGTAATTCTGGGCGTGCACGCCGTGATAGTTGAAGTATCTGTCCCAGCGGTCAATGTTTTGATTGGGGTGCTGCTCATCAATCAGAGGCCCGCCGGATTGGTCGGCATCCACCACGATCTCGAAGATGTCGTGGTGGAGGTCACTGCGGGAGAAATCCCAGTAGTCATCGTAGGCCTCGTACATAAAATAGAGCCGGTTGAGGCCCTTGACCCATCCCACTTTGACCTTGACATCCAGGGAAGACTTATTGATACCCGGGTGTTTTCCGGAATCGTCCCACAGTTCTTCGGTTCCCACCACATAGGATTCGGGAACCATATCCCAGTCTGAGAACTCTCCGTCAATCCGGGGAATACGGTCGGAGGGAAACTGGAACG
>DFUR01000054.1 GCA_002380425.1 Bacteroidales bacterium UBA4181 | reverse complement strand
ACCGTCTATCAGGAACAGGTGATGTTGCTGTCCCGACTTCTGGCCGGTTTCTCCCGGGGCCAGAGCGACGAACTGCGCAAGGCCATGGGCAAGAAGCTCAAGGACAAAATGGACGGGTTGAGGGTCAAGTTTCTCGAAGGATGTAAGGCGAACGGTTACCCGGAGCAAACCGTGCTTAAGATATGGGATGACTGGGCCAAGTTTGCCTCCTACGCCTTCAACAAATCGCACGCCACCTGTTATTCCTGGGTAGCCTACCAAACCGCTTGGCTCAAGGCCCACTATCCTCAGGAATTCATGGCCGCCTGCCTGAGCCGCAACATCTCGGACATCGGCGAAATCGGCAAATTCATGGACGAGTGTAAGCGCATGGGCATTGATGTGCTGGGGCCGGATGTGAACGAAAGCCACCTGACGTTCACCGTGAACAAGAAAGGGGCCGTCCGCTTCGGCATGGGCGCCGTCAAAGGCGTCGGCGAGGGTGCGGTTCAGGCCATCCTGGAAGAACGCGACAAGAACGGGCCGTTCGCCAATATCTTCGATTTTGTTGAGCGTGTGAACCTGCAGGCATGTAACCGAAAGACCATCGAAGCCCTGGCACAGGCAGGAGGCTTTGATTCCTTTCAGGAAATCACCCGCGAACAGTTCTTCGTGGCCACCAGCAAGGACGAAACTTTTCTGGAAGTGCTTATCCGGTACGGCAACAAGATGCAGATTGACCGGTCCATGTCGCAAAACACCCTGTTTGGAGGGAGCCATGCCGTAGAAGTAGCCCGTCCCGAGATTCCCTGGACCAACCCCTGGTCGGCCACCGAAAAACTCCGCAAGGAGAAGGACCTCATCGGGATTTATCTCTCTGCCCACCCGCTTGATGAATACCAGTTCGAGGTGGAACACTTCACCAATCACACCCTGGACGAACTCAACGACCTCACCCCACTCCACAATCAGGAATTCAAAGTGGCAGGGATTGTCTCCAAAGTCCGCCACGGAGTGTCGCAAAAATCCAAGATGCCCTACGGCTCTTTCACCCTTGAGGATTTTTCAGGAACGCATGAATTTGCCCTCTTCGGAAAAGACTACGAGAACTTCCTGAGCTTCCTCCGCGAGGGATGGGCCCTGATGGTTGTCGGCAATGTGCAGCAACGCCAGTACAAGAACAACGAATGGGAGGCCAGAATCCGTCATATCTCGCTGCTGGCAAACACCCGTGCGGATATGCTGCAAAGTTTCTCCCTGATTGTTCAGGTGTCCGGCCTTTCGGAAGGCATTGCCCGGGAGATCGTCACCATGGTACACAAATGCAAGGGGCCCACCCTGCTCAAATGTGTTCTGATGGATCCCGAAGAGAAAATCCGGGTTGAAATGTTTTCGCGCAAGCACCAAATCAAGGTGGACGATGAGTTGCTCGAATGGGTGAAAAGCATTCCGGGAATAGATTACAAAATCAACTAATACAAACCCTTCAATCTTAAATTATGGCTCTTGAACTGACCGAACAGAATTTTAACGAGGTAGTGTTGCAGTCGGACAAACCTGCGATGGTGGATTTTTGGGCTCCCTGGTGCGGCCCCTGCAGAATGATCGCCCCTATTGTGGAAGAACTGGCCAAAGAATACCAGGATAAGGCTGTCATTGCCAAGGTGGATGTGGACGTTTGTGAGGAAATTGCACGTCAGTACGGGATTATGAACATCCCTACCTTGCTGTTCTTCAAAAACGGGGCTCTGGTGGACAAACAGGTGGGAGCTGCTTCCAAACCCGTTCTGGAACAAAAACTGAAAGCCCTGTTGTAGAAAACCCACCTATTTTGTATCCATATCACACCCCTGTCATATCCCTGAACTCTTGTTCTGAGATAATGGGAATGTTCAGCGACTGGGCTTTTTTGAACTTTTCCGGGCCCATCTTGTCGCCGGCCAGCACATAGCCGGTGGAAGCTGAAATACTCCCGGTGTTGCGGCCCCCAAACCACTCGATCAGGGCTTTGAGGTCATCGCGGGGAATGGTAAACACACCACTGACCACAAAGCTAGAGCCTCCAAGCACATTGCTTCGGGGAACCGGCTTGCCATAAGCAATCATTGCCTCACTATCCCCTGAAGGCAGCGCCATCTGAACCCCGGCATCGCGGAGCATACCCATCATCTGCTGATTCCGGGGCTGCTCCATAAAATGCAGCACACTGCGGGCAATCCGTTCTCCCACCTCATCCACGCACAACAACTCCTCAAAGGACGCAGCCTGCAGAGCATCCAGGCTCCGGAAATGAGCGGCCAGCTTCCGCGCTGTTGTCTCTCCTACATACCTGATGCCCAGAGCGAACAACACGCGGTCGAAGGGAATGTTCAGAGATGTCCGGATACCGGCGAGTATGTTCTCCACCGTCTTCTCTCGGAAACCGATCTTGCGCACACGTCCTTCTTCGCCCTCCAGAATCTTCTCCAAACCCAGCAAATCCTCATACCGCAATCGGTACAAATCCCCGGGCTGGTGCACCAGGCCTTTGTCGAACAACAGTTCCACCTTGCCTTCGCCCAGCGAATCAATATTCATGGCCCTGCGGCCGATGAAATGCACAATCCTGCCCTTGATCTGGGGCGGACATCCCGAATCGTTGGGACAATACCACGCGGCTTCCTCCTCCTGACGGACTAAAGTAGTACCGCATTCGGGACATACCTTCGGAAACTCCGGAAGAGCAGCATCAGGACGACGCACTTCAGAGAGCACTCCGGTGATTTTGGGAATAATCTCCCCACCCTTCTCCACCAGCACAATATCATTCAGGTGGACATCCAGCAAGGCCATCTGATCGGCATTATGCAGAGAGGCACGTTTCACCACCGTTCCCCCAAGCGGTACCGGTTCCAGATTTGCCACCGGGGTGATCGCTCCGGTGCGTCCCACCTGGTAAGAAACCGAAAGCAAACGGGTACGCGCCTGCTCAGCCGGGAATTTATAGGCAATGGCCCAACGGGGGGTTTTGGCCGTGAAACCAAGTTGTTGTTGCTGTGACAAACTGTCCACCTTGATCACAATCCCGTCAATGTCGAAGGGCAAATCTCTGCGTTCCCGCGCCCAATGGGCAATGAAGGCAAAGACATCTTCCAAAGAAGGGCAAATCTTCCGGTACCGCTCGGGCACGGGCAGTCCCCAGGAAGCAGCCCGCATCAGCTGCTCATGATGAGAATCACCGAAAAGCCCGGGGCCGGGTAAATAATACAGATAAGCATCCAAATGACGCTGGGCCACTTCTTCAGGGTTCTGCAACTTCAAAGATCCCGAAGCCGCATTCCTCGGGTTCGCAAAAGGAGCCTCTCCCACGTCCTCACGACGAGCGTTAAGGGCATCAAAGACCTTTCGTGACATCAGCACCTCTCCACGAATCTCCAACTCCGGTGGGAAATTCCCATGCAAGCGGTGCGGGATGTTCCGGATGGTACGGACATTGGCGGTAACATCATCTCCACGGGTGCCATCTCCACGGGTTACGGCCTGAACCAGCTCGCCCCTGGTATAGGTAAGACTTACCGACACCCCGTCGTACTTCAACTCACAAACGTAGCGGCAGGGAGCTTGCAGTACCCGCTCCACCCGCTGTGCAAAATCACGGATTTCTTCCTCGCTGTAGGTGTTCCCCAAGGAAAGCATGGGGTAACGGTGGGCCACCTGTACAAAACTCTGGGAACCCTGCCCGGGGGGTGTGGCCAGATCGCTCCCCACCCTGCGGGTAGGAGAATCGGCACGGGCAAACTCCGGCCACTCTGCCTCCAGTTGCTCCAGCTCCTTCATCAGGGCATCGAACTGGTGATCAGAAATTTCGGGACTGGAACGAACGTAGTACCGCTGGTTGTGATACTCCAGTTGCCGGCGCAAGTCCTCAATGCGCTGCCGGGACAATTCGCGCAGCATATTACTCAAGATTGTCGCGAATCTCCACCAACATCTCCCGGATTTGCTGCAGGGATTGCACCACCGCGAAATTGTTCACGGCATCTTCCTTGTTCTCCTTGAGTTTTTGCTGAGCTCCCTTCAGTGTCATTCCACGTTCCTTGACATAATGATAAATCAGGTGGAAATTGTCAATGTCCTCCTGCGTAAAAAAGCGGTTCCCCTTTTTGTTCTTCTTGGGTTTGATGATGCTGAATTCCTTTTCCCAGTAACGAATCAGTGAGGTATTCACCTGAAACATCTCGGCCACCTCACCAATGCTGTAGTACAGCTTCTCCACGGGTTTCTCTTTGTATGGCATAACGTGCGTATTAGTCAAATGTCTTGCCCGTGCTGGCCATCTGCAACATCTGGTCATACTCGGCAGGAGTCAGGTCATTGAAATAGTACCCCATGGGGTTCATCACCCGGCCGCTCTTGTGCACCTCATAATGCAGGTGGGGACCGGTGGACTGGCCGGTGTTGCCCACCTTGGCAATAATCTGGCCACGCTTGACCTGCTCTCCCCGCCGCACCAGAATATCACTAAGATGCCCGTAGAGGGTGGTGTAACCGTACCCATGGTCAATCCGGATCATCAATCCGTATCCGCGGTTGTAGTTCCGGTAGTCTGTTTCAACCACCTTTCCGTCGGCTGTGGCAATCACATCGGTCCCTATGGGAGCCGCGAAGTCCATGCCCTGATGAAAATGCATGGTTTTGTAGATGGGGTGCAGCCGCATACCATAGCCTGAGGCCACATACTTCAACTCACGGATGGGACGGATTGCAGGCGTTGACGCCAAAATATCCTCCTTATTTTTAAGTAGTTCCACCACCTCATCGAAGGACTTGGACTGGACATAAAGTTGCTTGGTGATCTTGTCCACCCTGGTGGAGGTTTCGACCATCAACCGGGAGTTGCCATACCCCAGCAGATGCTCATAGCGGTTCACCCCCCCGAAACCAGCCTGGCGGACCGAGGAAGGGATGGGTTCGCTTTCGAAGATAGAGCGGTAGATATTGTCATCCCGCTCCTGTATCTCCTTCATGACATCTTCGATAAGCGAAAGCTTCTTGTTGAGCAGTTCGTACTGAAACTCCATCTGCCGGAGCTCCCTTGTAAGTATCTGTTCTTTAGGAGAATCAAAGAAATAGGTGAATACGGCATAATAACCAACGGAGATAGCCAGAGTCGCTGTAAAAAAGGTGAACACCCGCCAGAACCAGGTACGCACACTGGTAGTGACACGATCGTAACTAAGCGAGACAGGGTTAAAGTGATACTTAAACTTGGCCATAGGTTCCCCCACATGACGGGTATTTTTCCCCCATGCCCGACAAAACTAAATCATTTAATTATTTTTGCCAAATCTATCATCCCTTTTCAGTATTCAATAAATGCACAGAAAATCAGAGCAGTTGGAAATGTCCACGCATCAAATCCGTAAAGCATTCCTGGATTTTTTCGCTTCCAAACAACATCATATCTGCCCCTCGGCACCCATGGTGGTCAAGAACGACCCCACCCTGATGTTCACCAATGCCGGCATGAACCAGTTCAAAGACTTGTTTCTGGGTAATGAGCCGGCCAAATACCCCCGCGTCGCCGACACCCAGAAATGCCTCAGGGTATCGGGCAAGCACAACGACCTGGAGGAGGTGGGACACGACACCTACCACCACACCATGTTCGAGATGTTGGGCAACTGGTCCTTTGGCGACTACTTCAAGGCCGAAGCCATTGCCTGGGCCTGGGAGCTACTCACCGAAGTACTCCACATTGAGAAGGACCGCCTCTATGTCACTGTTTTTGAGGGCAGCCAGCAGGACGGACTGGAAATGGACACCGAAGCCATGGAACTCTGGAAACAATTTGTGCCTGAGCATCGCATCCTCACCGGGAACAAAAAAGACAATTTCTGGGAGATGGGCGACACCGGCCCCTGCGGGCCCTGCTCGGAGATCCACTATGACTCGCGCTCTGATGAGCAGCGGGCCCTTGTGGACGGCCGGGAACGGGTCAACCGGGACGATCCTCAGGTGATCGAAATCTGGAATCTGGTGTTCATGCAATACAACCGCAAAGCATCGGGAGAGCTGGAACTCCTGCCAGCACGCCATGTGGACACCGGAATGGGGTTTGAACGCCTCTGCCGGGTGCTCCAGCACAAACAATCCAACTACGACATTGATTTGTTCCGGCATATCATCGGGTCCGTTGAAGCCATCAGCGGCAAGCAATACGGTGTGAAGGAGGAGTGGGACATCGCCATGCGGGTGGTATCCGATCACATCCGGGCCATCTCGTTCTCCATCGCCGACGGACAGATTCCGTCGAACAACAAGGCCGGCTATGTAATCCGCCGGCTGCTCAGGCGTGCCGTGCGCTACGGTTACACCTTCCTTGGGCTGGACCAACCCTTCCTGTACGCCCTGCTGCCCGCCCTCATTGAAGCCATGGGCGACACTTTCCCCGAGCTTAAGGCCCAGCAGGAACTCATTCAAAAGGTAATCCGCGAAGAAGAAATCTCCTTCCTGCGCACCCTCTCTACCGGAATGCATCTCATCGAAGACATCATGGCCCGCAACCGGAAATCCGGCCAGAAGGAGGTGAGCGGCAAGGTGGTGTTTGAACTCTACGACACCTACGGCTTTCCCCTGGACCTCACCGAACTCATCCTGCGTGAGAACGGCATGAGCTACGACCGTGAAGCTTTTCAGGCAGAGATGCAGGCTCAGAAAGAGCGTTCCCGCAATGCCGCCAGCGTGGATACCGGCGATTGGGTGGAACTGTTCCCTTGCGAAAGCACCCAGTTCCTGGGATATGATACTCTGGAAGCTGATGTGCGTATCGCCCGGTTTCGCAAGGTCAACAGCCGGGGAAAGACGCTGTTTCAACTGGTATTTGACCGCACCCCGTTCTATGGGGAAAGCGGGGGACAGACCGGGGACTGCGGCATCCTGGAGTCCGAAACAGAGCGCCTGGACATTGTCAGCACCCAAAAAGAAAACAACCTCATCATTCATCTTTCAGAGCAATTGCCCGAGAATCCCCGGGCCGATTTCAGGGCCTCGGTGAATGCTGAGAAACGTCTGGCAACCCAGGGCAACCACTCGGCCACCCACCTGCTCCATCAGGCCCTGCGCGAGATCCTTGGGTCCCATGTGGAGCAAAAGGGCTCGCTGGTTTCTCCCGAAGGACTCCGCTTTGACTTCTCGCACTTCAGCAAAATGTCCGACGAGGAAATCCGCCGGGTGGAACGCCGGGTGAACCAGTTAATCCGGGAGGATGCTCCTCTGCAGGAATTCCGGGAGATTCCCATCGAGGAGGCCCGTCGGGAAGGGGCCATGGCCCTGTTTGGAGAAAAATACGGAGACAAGGTACGCATGGTTCGCTTCGGGAACTCAACTGAGTTATGCGGAGGCACCCATGTGGCCGCCACAGGGCGCATCGGACTGTTCCGAATTCTTTCGGAAAGTGCCATTGCTGCGGGTATCCGGCGCATCGAAGCTGTTACCGGAGCCCAAGCCGAAGAGTATATGGACCAGATGCTGGACACCGTCAAGGAAGCCCGTCAGTTGTTCAACAACACCCCCGCCCTGGTGGAGGCCGTCCGCAAGACGCTGCACGAGAATGAGGAATTACGCAAACAGATGGACGCATTCATGAGTGAAAAAGAGCAGCAGATAGCTGCTTCGCTGCTCGGCAGAGCCGATAATGCAGGCGACATGAAACTCATTGTGTGGGAATCAGACATGCCTGCCGAGCGGGTCAAGAATATTGCCTTCCAGCTCAAAAACACTCCGGGCCCGCTTGCCTTCGTGGCAGGCAGTCTCACCGACCAAAAACCCACCCTCACCGTGATGCTCAGTCAGGAGCTGGTGGATAGGGGGCTGCACGCCGGGAACATCGCCCGCGAGGCAGCCAAGACCATGCAGGGCGGAGGCGGAGGGCAGCCCTTTCTGGCCACTGCCGGCGGCAAGCAACCCGAACACCTCTCAGCGGCCATCATCAAAGCCGTGGAACTCATCCGAGGCTAACTAGTCCGGGAGCGTCCTTCATCAACATGTGTCCTATCCCGGTCCAATAGAAATTGTTGGATAATCCAAATATTTTTCCGTATTTTCGTGCAAAATAGAAATAGCATTTATGATATGCACAAATTTATCCCCAGAAAGATAGAAGCATTTGTCAGGGAGAACCTCGTAATATTCCCGGCTGTATCCATTCTCGGGCCCAGACAATGTGGAAAATCCACTCTGGCCAAAATGCTCTTCAAGGAACGCTCCGACTTCCTGTATCTGGACTTGCAGAATCCAAATGATCTCAACAAATTGAGAGAACCCATGCTGTTCTTCCAGTCCAATCAGCATGCGACGATATGCCTGGATGAAATACAGTTAGTTCCGCATCTGTTCTCCATGTTAAGGAGCGAGATAGACCGTCACCGACGTCCAGGAAGATTCATTCTACTTGGCTCAGCCTCGCAAAACCTCATTCAAAAAACATCCGAATCGTTGGCAGGAAGAGTCGGGCTCATTGAACTGTCTCCGTTTAACGTGGAAGAAGCGGCCATGAGCAAAGACTTTGATTTGAAAACGTTCTGGCTTCGGGGCGGATATCCCGACAGCTACCTGGCATCCTCTGACCGGGGAAGTGTTCTGTGGAGGGAAAACTTCCTCCAAACCTATGTTGAGCGGGATATTCCGCAGCTCGGGCTTCAGATTCCTTCCTTGCAACTGCGCCGCCTGCTGACCATGTGTGCACACAACCAGGGACAACTGTTCAATTCCTCAAAACTGGCGGATTCGCTGGGGGTCACATACCCCACTGTTCGCAGGTACATTGATTTGATGGAACAGACCTTCATCCTCCGCACTTTGCCCCCTCTGGAGAGAAACATCAAGAAACGCCTGGTCAAATCTCCCAAAATCTTCGTCCGGGACAGCGGTCTGCTGCACCGGTTGCTGCAGGTGGACAACTTTAACGCCCTTCTGGGCAATCCCGTCTACGGAGCATCATGGGAGGGATTGGTTATTGAGAATATCACGGCAACTTTTACGGATTGTTCGTTTTCATTTTACCGGAGCGCCAGCGGCGATGAACTGGATTTAATCATTGAAAAAGGCAACAGAATCATTGCCGTTGAATGCAAGGCATCATCCGCACCTCAGACCTCAAAAGGATTTTGGAACGCCATTGAAATCATCCAACCGGACAAAACATACATCATCGCACCCGTGTCCGAACCCTATCCGTACCACCAGAATGTCGAAGTTTGCGGGTTGGCCGATTTCCTGAAGAATGTGGCTCTGTAGCCTCATTTTTTGAAGGATGTACGGCTGAGTTTCCGGGAGGTATTGTTACCTTCGCAGCGAATTTGATTGGGCGGAAACATCATGAACAAAATCATCAGCAAGGATTTCCTTTCGGAACTGGTCTTCCGGATGGTTATTGAGGCTCCCCGCATCGCGCAGAGCCGCCAGCCGGGAAATTTTATCATTCTCAGGGTAGATGAACACGGGGAACGCATTCCCCTGACCATTGCCGATGCCAACCCCGAGGCCGGGACCATAACCCTGATCGTCCAGATTGTGGGATGCTCCACCCGGAAATTGTCCCGTCTGGAAGCCGGAGATTTCCTCAGCGATCTGGTCGGCCCCCTCGGGAAAGCCACCCACATCGAAAAGTCCGGTACCATTCTGTGTGCCGGAGGAGGCGTGGGCATCGCCCCCCTCTACCCCATTGTGGAAGGCCACAAAAAAGCCGGGAACCGGGTGGTGGTGGTACTGGCAGCCCGAACCAAGGATTTGCTGATTCTGGAACAGGAAATGCGTCAGCAAGCCGATGAAGTGATTGTGATGACCGATGACGGGTCCTATGGCAGCCGGGGACTGGTCACCCAAGGCATGGAACAGGTGATCCAGCGGGAGAAAGTCCACGAAGCCGTGGTGATCGGCCCGGCCGTGATGATGAAGTTCGCCTCCATGCTGACCCGCAAATACAATATTCCCACCGTGGCCAGCCTGAACACCATTATGGTGGACGGCACCGGGATGTGTGGAGCCTGTCGCTGCACCGTGGAAGGGAAGACAAAGTTTGTGTGTGTGGACGGGCCGGAATTCGATGCCCATTCCGTGGACTTCGACGAGATGCTTCGCCGTCTGGGGGCCTACAAGGAGGAAGAAGTGAAGGCCTACGAAGCTTATCTGGAACAATTGCAGCGTTAAGATATGGAATCATCTCAAGAGTACCTTGCCTCGGAACGTGCCCAGACATGGAGGGAGGATCTGCGAAAATCAGTCAAAGCCGCTGACCGCACCAAAAAGGAACGGGTAAAGATGCCCGAACAGGACCCGGATGTGCGCAATAAGAACAGTTTGGAAGTCAATCTAGGCATCAGTGAAGCGCAAGCCATTGCCGAAGCACAGCGATGTCTGGACTGCGTCACTCCTACCTGCATCACTGGCTGCCCGGTAAACATCAACATTCCCAAGTTCATCAAGAAAATCGAGAGCGGCGACTTCGCCGGTGCCGCCAAGGTGCTCAAGGAAACCAATGCCCTGCCGGCCGTCTGCGGGCGGGTATGCCCTCAGGAAGTGCAGTGCGAATCGCAGTGTTTCTACGTTCAAAAGATGAATAAGCCCGCCGTAGCCATCGGCAATCTGGAACGGTTTGCCGCCGACTTTGAACGCGAGTCCGGCCAAATCTCCGTTCCGGAGGTTGCCCCCCGCAAGGGCATCAAGGTAGGCGTGGTAGGCTCCGGCCCTTCCGGGCTGGCTGCTGCCGGGGACCTGATCAAGATGGGGTACGATGTCACCGTCTTTGAAGCCCTCCATGAAATCGGCGGAGTGCTCAAGTACGGCATCCCCGAATTCCGGCTTCCCAACGTGATGGTAGACGTGGAGATTGAGAACCTTCGCCAGATGGGCGTGGTCTTTGAGCCCAACTTCATCGTAGGCAAGACCGCCTCCCTCGACACCCTGCGTGCGGAAGGCTACAAAGCTTTTTTCATCGGCAGCGGTGCCGGGCTTCCCAACTTTATGCACATTCCCGGTGAGAATGCCATCGGCATCTTCTCCTCCAACGAATACCTCACCCGTGTGAACCTTATGGGCGCATCCCGCCCGGGCTATGACACCCCGGTCCTGAAGGGCCGCAATGTAGCGGTGATCGGAGGAGGAAACACCGCCATGGACAGCGTCCGCACCGCTAAGCGGCTGGGGGCAGAGCGCGCCATGATTGTTTACCGGCGCTCGCTCGATGAGATGCCGGCCCGGAAAGAGGAGATACACCACGCCATGGAGGAAGGGGTTGAATTTCTGTGCCTGCACAACCCGCTGGAATACCTCTCAGACGACAAGGGCAGGGTGTGCCGGATGAAGGTGCAGCAGATGGATCTGGGTGAGCCGGACGCCTCCGGCCGCAGGCGGCCCGTGCCCCGGGAAGGTTCTGAATTTCTGCTGGATGTGGACACGGTCATCGTCAGCATCGGAGTATCGCCCAACCCCCTGATTTCCCAAGCCGTTCCAGGCCTGGAAGTCACGCGCTGGGGAACTCTGGTAGTCAACCCCGACACCATGCAGACGTCCATCCCCGACCTGTTTGCGGGAGGGGATATCGTACGCGGTGGAGCCACCGTAATCCTCGCCATGGGCGACGGGCGCAAGGCGGCTGCCGGCATGGACGCCTGGCTCAAAGAACAGAATATTTGATAATTTTTGTACCTTGCATCGGGGCAGACGCCCCTCTCTGCAACCAAAACACACAACCATGGCTGACTTATCAGTAAACTACCTGGGACTCAACCTGCGCAGCCCCCTCATCGTGGGCAGTTCCGGCCTGACCTCCGGGCCGGCTGAAATGAAGAAACTTGAAGACAACGGTGCCGGAGCCGTGGTGGTGAAATCGCTTTTCGAAGAACAAATCCGCCTCGAGGCCGACCATCAAGCCCAGGGGATGCGCACCGACAGCATGATGTCGGTAGGAGACCTGGAGATATTCGACTATCTGGACTACCAAGTCAAAGAAAAGTACCTCACCGGATACCTGGAACGTCTGCATCAGGCAAAAAAGTCCCTGATGATTCCTGTCATCGCCAGCATCAACTGTGTTTCCTCCAGTGAATGGGTAGCCTTTGCCCGTCAGATTGAGGAAGCCGGAGCGGATGCTCTGGAGCTGAACATCGCGCTGATGCCCGCCCATACGGACATCACCGAGCAGCAAATCGTGGCCATTCATCAGGACATAATCTTCAAAGTCAAGGAACACCTGTCCATCCCTGTGGCCGTCAAGATGAGCCCCTCGTTCGCGAACATGTCCTGGGCCCTGCGCCAGATTGCTCAGGCCAGGCCCCGCGGACTGGTTCTGTTCAATCGCTTCTACAGCCCGGACATCAACCTCGACACCCTGCAAGTACAGCCAGCCCCAAAATTCTCTTCCTCGAGCGATCTCAGCCAATCCCTGCGCTGGATTTCGCTGATGTCGGGGAAGGTTGGCTGCGACCTGTGCGCCTCCACAGGCGTACATACCGGAGAGGATGTGCTCAAAGTGCTCCTTGCCGGCGGGAAAGCCGCCCAGTGCGTGTCCGCCCTGTACCAGCATGGCCCGCAGCACATCCAGGCAATGAATGCCGCCATGGAACGGTGGATGGAGAAAAAGGGATACAACTACGTGGACCAGTTCGCCGGAAAACTGCATGAGTTTGAGGGCAACAACCCCGGTGTATTCGAGCGCATTCAGTTCATGAAATACTACGCGCAGATCGGGGATAAAACCCAGCCCGAAGCGTAGTTATTCCCCACCCCCTCAACATCCGCTCATGCCCCAGGTAACCATTTACACCGACGGATCCGCCCGGGGCAATCCCGGCCCGGGAGGCTACGGGGTGGTGATGCTCGCCGGACAGACACAGCCAGCTCCATCGGGCAGGCTGCGCAAGGAACTCTCGCAGGGATACCGCCTCACCACCAACAACCGCATGGAACTTCTGGCCGTCATTGTGGCTCTGGAGCAACTCCGGTTCGAGGGTACCGAAGCGGTGGTCATCACCGACTCCCGCTATGTTGCCGATGCCGTCAACCAAGGCTGGCTATTTGGCTGGGAGAAGAAAGGTTTCAAGGGCAAGAAAAACCCAGACCTGTGGCTACGCTTCCTAAGCGTGTACCGGCGCCACAAAGTCACCTTCCGGTGGATCCGCGGCCATCAGGGCCACCCCGAAAACGAACGCTGCGACTCCCTGGCCGTCGCCGCCGCCCAAGGCAAAAACCTCCTTGAAGACACAGGTTATACAGAATAATTCCGTGCAGAACCCGGTGTGTCGGGATTTCCGACATACCACCCACACAGGAACAAGTTCAAACAATGAACGACATATCATCCTAAAGCCATGCACATTTTCTTTCAACCTGACGTACCCATTCCCCCGGTTCCTGACTCCGTCGAAGACACTGCTTTTTCACCCGTTTCCGCAGTGCTCAGCGAGGAAGAATCAATGCACTGCGCAAAGGTATTGCGGCTTTCGGCGGGCAGCCCCATCCGGCTGACCAATGGGAAGGGGTATTGGTTCGATGCAGTGGTCACCATGCCCCACGCCAAAAGATGCGGCATCGAGATAACCGGAATGCAATTCTGTGAACCCCGGCACCGGCACTTGCATCTGGCCATTGCTCCTACCAAGAACATCGACCGCTTTGAATGGTTTCTGGAAAAGGCCACCGAAATAGGCATCGGGGCGATCACCCCGCTGCTCTGCGAACACTCGGAACGCAAAAATGTGAACCCGGAACGGCTGGAACGCATTCTGGTGTCGGCCATGAAACAATCCATGCAGCCCTGGATTCCCACGCTCAACCCGCTCACCTCCATCACAGAACTAATAGCTTCGGCCACGGAACCCATGCGGTTCATTGCCCACTGCGAGGACGGGCCCAAACACACCATACAGGAATTATATACCTCGGGTGAACCCGTCCTAATCCTCATCGGCCCCGAAGGAGACTTCTCTCCCGCCGAGATTCAGACCGCACTCGAGGCTCACTTCCGGCCCGTCACTCTAGGCCACCACCGCCTCCGCACCGAAACCGCCGGCGTCACCGCCACCCACACAATTGCGCTGCTGAATTACCGAATCTGATTCGTTGGCTCACAAAGAGCCCACAATCCTCATTTCACGGACGAATCACCTTTAGTTATGTCAAAGTGCATTCAAGACCCAAAGCATGGGCTATCCGGATGAAACTTGAAAGTTGCATATCCGTTTCGCCCTTCTCAATTCTTGAGATGTACGCACGCTTAGTCCCTGTTCTGTCTGCCAATTCCTGCTGAGTGAGCTTCAACTCCTTTCTTCTGTCTCTCAATATCTCACCATAATACCAGGCGAGTGCTTTTTCATGAAAAGCGGCACGAGACTCCATTCCCGGAGCTCCGTATTTCAAGTCAAGTAAATCATTCACAGAGTGTAATGATCCTTTTTCAATCGCGGTCATAATTCAATAGCATTTAAAATTCTAAGGGCCTTTTGAAACTCACGATGATAATCTTTCGTCGATTTCTTTACAAAACCACACAGCAGAATCACCCTTGAAGCCGAAATAAAATTCAAATTGTCAATGGCACACATAATGATCCGGTATTCATTGTCAACAGAAATTCTCATTTCATACAACTCATAATTTGTGATTTTCTTAACCAACCTGCTGCTTACTAGCTTGATGGTGGTGACTATATCTATCCCATAATCAACTTTAACCCGCACATTTGGTTTAAGTTGATCATAAAAGTTCAAATATTCATCCGTACATAAAACGACTCTTATCTGTTTGTCACTCTCAGATAAAGAGCCAGCACAAATGTAACTAATTAGTTTCATTTCTCAACAACTCAAAAAAAATACTGAAGTTTCGCAAGTATT
>DFUR01000056.1 GCA_002380425.1 Bacteroidales bacterium UBA4181 | reverse complement strand
TTCCCCGCTGCGACGGTAGTTTTCCGAACCCCGGTAGTGGGTGTTGGAGTCCGAAAAGATGATGTTCACACCCCCGGAGCTCACCCGGCGGCCCGTGCCCGGTCGCTCCAGCCAGTAGTCAAACCAGCGGGTGACATTTTCGATGGCATGCGAGTCCTGATTGCGGTTGTACTCACGAACAGGAGCATTGCGGTACAGCGGACCCTCACCGTCTTTATGGAAGGGAACAGTGTATTCATCCCAATATTTGCGTAGCCCCTCATCGCGGGAATACTCCATGGCCCACATAGGGATGTCCGCACTCTTGTTGATGTAGAGCATCTCGCCACCGTATTCGGCAACCTCGCTGTCCAGCATCTCGCGCGAGCCAATGGCCCGGCCTCCGTGCGGATCGTACTGGTTGCGGATGTCCTTCATTTCCTGCATGTGCTGCTCGCTGATGGATTCGTTGCCACATTCGTAGAAAATAATGCTGGGATTGTTGCGGTTGTACACAATGGCATCGCGCATCACTTCCTTGCGCTGTTCCCATTGGCGACCAGTGGCATCCCGCTCGGCATCGCCGGCGGGCATGGCCTGAATCAAACCTACCCGGTCACAGGACTCCACATCCTGCTTCCAGGGGGTGACATGCATCCAGCGCACCAGATTGGCATTGCTTTCCACCATCATCCGGTTGGAGAAGTCGCTGATCCAGGCGGGCACCGACATCCCCACTGCAGGCCACTCGTTTGTGGAACGTTGTGCGTATCCCTTGAGTTGCAGCACCCGGTCGTTGAGGAAGAACATCCCATCGCGGAACTCTGTCTTGCGGAATCCCGTGCGGGTCACCTGGGCATCCACGGGATCGCCGTTATAGACAACGGCTGTGACCACTTTGTACAGATAGCCGTAGCCCCAGCTCCAGAAGTTCAACCCTGAAATGCGGGCAGTAGCGAACAAATCAGCGGTGCCGCCAGAATAGATAGTAGTGGGTCCGGAGGTGAACTTGTGGACCGGTTTATTGTCCATATCATAAAGTTGCACCATAAATTCCACCGTCCTGGCTTCGGGGTATTCATTCTTCACCTGAGCATTGACGACAATTGTGGCGGTTTTTCGGGATATGTCAAAGTCCCTGGCATAGACATACACTCCGGTTGTGCCCAAAGAGTTCAGCAGGGGGAGGGTTTGGTACAGTTTGTCAGTGAAGTGGATATACACATTTTTCGGGATTCCCCCGTAGTTGGCATTGAAACTGTTGTTGTTCCACTGAAACAAGGTTTCGGTGGCCTGTTCCCGGTATTGCCAGCTGTTGTCGATTCTGACAGCCAGAACATTCTCCTTTCCGAACTGAACCCTCGAGGTGATGTCAAAGCCAAAAGCATTCACACCATTCTCATGAATGCCCAGCGGCTCTCCGTTGAGATAGAATTGGCCCCCCTGGCGAATACCTTCGAACTCCAGAAATACTTTGTGGTTCTTCTGGCTTGCAGGAACAATGAAGTGTTTTCGGTACCATGCCACTCCTGTGGAAAGATTGTGGATATCCACCCTGAAGGCCTCCTTCTCATTGAAAGCATGGGGCAGGGTGATGTTCTCCCATTCCTTATCATTGAATTCCGGGCGTTCTGCGCCCTTGAAATCTCCTGTGCGGACTTTCCATCCGGGATTGAAGTTGATCAGGGCGCGTTGGTTGCCTTTTTGACTCAGAGCGGGCTGTGCAGACACAAAAAGGAACAGGAAAATTGCGGACAGAATGAGTTTCATATAGGGATTTATGGTGTACCTTTTGCAAATATAGAGGTTTTGTTTTTTTAATTGGTTTTATTGTTATTTTTGATTCGGCAGGATTGTTCCCGCCGACTGTCGCAACTACTCAGGAATGTTTTATTAACAGCTTCCTTATGAAACAAACGATTTTGGTGATTGATGATGAACAGAGTATCCGGCTGTTGTTGGAGAACTTTCTGTCTAAGACTTATACAATCATCAGCAAAGCCGATGGGATGCAGGCCTTGGAGTGGCTGGAAGGCAATTTGCCCGACCTGATTATTTGTGACATTCAGATGCCGGTGATGGACGGGTACGACTTTCTGCAAAAGCTTAGGCAAAGGGGTTATACCAAACACACACCTGTGATTATGCTCACCGGTGTGGAAACCAGTAAGGAACGCATTCGTTGCTATCGTCTGGGGGCGCAGGATTTTCTCCAGAAACCATTCAATCCTGAGGAACTTTCGGAAGTAATCAAAAAGAACTTGTTCCCGATTCACTACGCGTTAAAGTGGTAACCAACCAGCTGTCAGGTATGAAATCCAAGCTCAGCCTTTTGTACGTGGGGACAACTCAGACCGGTTTTCTGGGGTATTCCGAAGCTTCTTCGTACACGCTGGAGGTGCGAAAGAACTATCTTGAGGCCGTGAAATTTCTGGAGTCCGGAGCCCCACCGGACGCGCTGCTGTGTGACTTGCAGATCACCGGGGGGTCGGCTTTTGAGTTGCATCGGTGGGTTCGGTCGAATTTCAGATTGCACAAGATGGCTTTTGTTCTGGTAGCTCCGGAATTCAATCCAGACCATTTCCGGGAGTCCTTCAGGGAACGGATTGACGACTATTTTGTGGAGCCCCTTCCTCCCATGGAAGCGCTGCTGGGCAGGCTTAGGTTTCTGAAGGAGTTCCGGTCCAGAAACCCGTTCTCTGAAATCCCGTCTATGCCCGAGGAACATTTGGCCTATCGTTTTCCCTGGTCCAAACGTATCCTGGATATTGTTGTGGCATCCTCTGTGCTTCTGGTACTCTCGCCGCTGTTGCTGCTGGTGATGCTGGCCATCAGGCTGGAATCCCGTGGGAGCGTGCTGTACGTTTCCAAGAGGGTGGGCCGTGTGCCTTTTGATTTTTACAAGTTCCGTTCCATGCGGCTGGGTGCTGATGATGAACTCAGTTTGCTGGCACGTGAGAAAAACCAGTACAAAACGGCACAAAGTCCTGTGGAAGTGGATTTCTCCAAACCCTGTCCCCGGTGTGCCAAATTGCCCCAGGGACATTTCTGTTCTCCAATATTGCACATCGGTCCTTACTCTATCTGTGACTATTGGTTTACCTACCAAAAGAAAAGGGCAGTGAAAGCCAATGCTTCGTTTGTGAAGATTGACCAGGATCCGCGCATTACCCGGGTTGGCCGGTTTATCCGCAATACCAGCATTGATGAATTACCCCAGTTGTTTAATGTGCTCAAGGGAGACATGTCCATTGTGGGCAATCGTCCCTTGCCCGTGTATGAAGCTGAGAAACTTACCAAGGGATATATGTCCAAGAGATTCCTGGCACCTGCAGGCATCACCGGCCTCTGGCAGGTGGAGCTCAGGGGGCGGTCCGGGGTGATGTCCGAGGAAGAACGTATGAAACTCGACAACCAGTACGCCGACCACTTTGTGGGGGATCGCTATTCCTTTTGGTATGATTTCAAACTAATCCTGCGCACCATCCCGGCCTTGTTCCAAAAGAGTGCGGTTTGACGCGGGTGGCTTCATAAACACCCCTATGTCGCATAAACACGACTACAGACAGATATTTAAAGCCACCAGCCTTTTTGGCGGGGTGCAGGGATTTAATATCCTCATCGGGTTTGCCCGGAATAAAGTGGTTACCGTTCTGTTGGGCCCGGAAGGCTTCGGTATCGTCAATCTTTTCAACTCCACAATTTCTGTGATCACAAGCTATACCAGCCTTGGTCTAAGTTTCAGTGCGTTGCGGAATATCTCCCAGGCGAATGAAACCGGTGATGAGGAGTCGTTTGCCAGAACCATCATTACCTTCCGAAGGTGGATGTGGTTTTCGGGGCTGTTGGGTACGGTAATCACCTTGCTTCTCTCACCCCTACTTAGCCAATGGACCTTCGGGTCCGGAGAATACACCGTTTCCTTTATCTGGATTGCGTTTAGTTTTCTGCTGGCCAGCCAGACCAATGCCCGGAACACCATGCTGCAAGGCATGCGCAAACTCAAGCTTCTGGCGCGCTCCAACGTGGCAGGGTCGGTGCTGGGACTGCTCATCTCCCTGCCCCTGTATTACTTTCTGGGTGTCCGCGGGATTGTGCCCGCACTGTTGGCTTCTGCTGTTGCGGGGTTCATCCTTGCGTGGTATCTTACCCGCAGTATTGCCGTGGCTCCTGTATCCTTGTCCCTCCGGGAGTCGGTCTTTCAGGGAATGGACATGGTCAGGCTGGGTATCTTGACGACTCTGAGTGCTTCTGCCTGGTATTCTGTGAACTTGTTTGTCAATGCATATGTGACCAGGACTGGAGGGTTGGGCGAATTGGGCTTGTATCAGGCCGGGCATTCGCTGACCAATCAGTCTGTCAATCTGGTGTTCACGGCAATGATTGTGGATTTCTTCCCCCGACTGGCGGGCATTCAGGGGAATGTGCTCAAAGAGCGGCAAACGGTAAATCAGCAGGTTGAAGTGGCTGCGCTGTTGATTGCCCCCCTGACGCTGGCGTTTGTTTCATTCTTGCCCATTGCTGTTCATATTATGTATACTCCAAGCTTCATGCGCATCACAGAGTATGTGCAGTGGTATTTTCTGGGTATTCTGTTCAAGGCAACCTATTGGTCCATGGGCTATCTGATTATGGCCAGGGGGGACACCCGTACCTACATCTTTTTGGAACTCTCCTCTTGTCTGTTGTTTGCCGCATTGGCCACAGCGGGGTATCGTTTCTTCGGGCTTCAGGGCCTGGGGGCTTCCTATCTGGTCAGCCACTTGCTTTTCTGTATCCTCTATTACGTGATTGTCAGCCGGAAGTATCAGTTTGCCTTTAGCCTGACATTGGGAGTAGTTCTGCTGGTGCAGACGCTTTTGTCTGTGTTGCTGTTCCTGTGCATTCGTTGGTTTGGGTATCCCGTGGCTACCTATGCCGGTATCTTTATCTGCGCCCTATCAGGCGGATTTTCTCTGTGGCAGATCAACAAGAGGCTGGATTTAAAGGATTTAATATCATCCCGATTCGGTAAAAACCGTGAACGCCATGAATAATGCACGCCCACAGGTGATGGTTATCTCTACGCCACAGTCCTGGGACATTGAGATAGACTCCACCATCAAGAATCTGGCCCGGGAATTCTCTGCAACCCGTCAGGTGGTTTATTTAAATTCACCGCTGGATATGCTGACCTGCCTGCGCCGGCCCGCGACCCCTGTTTTTGCGCATAAGTGGGCGGTTGTGCGCGGTAAGTGCCCTGATATGCGGCGTATCAACGAACGGTTGCTGGTACTGGATTTCCCTTTTGTGCTTTTCTCGGTGAACAAGCTTCCTTTTGCCTGGCTCTTCAATGCATTTAATTATATCAACAATTGGCTGATAGCCCGCTATGTTCGCAAACGGCTCGGGCAAATGGGTATGGGTGAAATGGTGCTTTTTGCGGACACGGATATATACCGCAGTTTCTATCTCAAGGATTTGCTCAAGCCGGTGCTTTCTGTGTACTACAAACGGGATCAGGTGATAGGATTTGACTACTGGAAGGTGCATGGATCCCGTTTGGAACCGTTGCTGATGAAAAAGTCCGATTTGGTGATTCTCAATTCGCTCTATTTTGCCCAGCAGGCCCGGGAACACAATCCCCGGAGTTATGACGTGGAAACAGGTGTGGATACGGAGCAGTTCGACCCCGGGGTATCCCGTCCCGAACCAGAGGACATGGCTGCTATCCCGCATCCCCGGATTGGCTACTTTGGCGTGATCATCACCCGCCGGCTGGATATTGCCCTGATGGACGCAGTAACGCTGGCACGACCTGACTACCAGTTTGTGTTGGTGGGCCCCGAAGATGAGGAGTTCAGGGCCCATTCCATGCACCAAAGAGACAATGTGTGGTTTCTGGGCCACAAAACTCCGGAGGAGATTCCAGCTTATACCCAGTATTTTGATGTGTGTATCAATCCGCAGCTTGTGAATGACATAACCATGGGGAACTATCCTCTCAAAGTGGATCAGTATCTGGCTATGGGGAAGCCGGTGGTAGCCACCACCACCCACACCATGGAGCACATCTTCTCGCAAACCTGCTATCTGGCTTCTTCTCCGGAAGCATTTGCCCTTCAGTTGGATCGTGCGTTGCTCGAAGCAGACAAAGAGGCACTCCGGAAGCAGCGTCTGGCGCTGGCGCGAGAACACAGCTGGGCCAATGTGGCAGCGAAAATTCTGTCCATACTGGATAAACATACTACGGTATCAACATATTAATCTATAGCCATGCGTCCGCTCATCTCAGTCATCATGCCTGTGTACAATGCTTCGGCTTTTCTGCCGGCATCCCTGGGGAGCGTTTTGTCTCAATCCTATCCTCAGATGGAGCTCATTCTGGTCAATGATGCTTCCACAGACGATTCTGTGCAGGTTTTGGAGCGCTTGCTGGCACAGCATCCCCGGCGGGAGGCGGTCCGCCTGCTTACCCACAGTGTGAACGCTGGTCCGGGAGGCTGCAGAAATACCGGCATCATTGAGGCAAGGGGGGAGTATGTGTTCTTCATAGACAGTGATGATGAGATACGCCCCGATTGTCTGGAGATTCTGGTCCGGCCCATGGAAGAGTTTTCCTATGACTATGTGCTGGGCTCTGCAGAGACTCTGGATGTTGCCACCGGGAGTCTCCGAGCCTATCCTCAGCAAGCCTGTTCGGTCCGGTCTGATGAAGATATGGACTATGAGCGTTTGTTGGAAGCCTATTTCCGGATGGTGGTGTGGAATAAGTTGTATCGAAGGTCCTTCCTGCTGGAACATTCCCTGGCGTTTGAACCTGGCATTTATCACGAAGATCAGTTGTTCCTGTTCCGGATGGCATTCTGCACCCGCACCTATGCCGTTGTGCCTGATGTGACCTACCGGTATTTCAAACGGCAAGCCTCTATTACCGGGAGTTACTCCCGCAAGAACTACCAGGATATGGCTCTGGTGATTGGGCGCATGGTCCAAATGCTGGCTTGGTTGCAGCAGCATCCCCTTCGCCTGAAAGCAGCCAGGAAGCATATTTTTATGCTGCAGTGCAATGTGTCGATGCACGTGCTGGAGTCAACCGTGCTGACGCCAAAGGAGCAAAGGGGCTTTGTACAGTCCTTCGGAATACTGCGTCTTCCCTGGGTTGAATACCGCACGATATCCAAGGGATACTGGCGTGATAAAATCATGTTTCCGGCGTTCTATTTTTCCATAGGTTTGTCTATCTTTATATACCGCATTATCCAGTTGTGTACCCGTAATGAGAGTCGCATATGAGGTCCTGTCCGCAATCCCGTAAGTTGTTTGGGACGCTCCTGTTTGTGGGCGTTGTGTGCTCCGGTCTGGCCATGCTTCTGACGGCATATCTGGGGTTATGGGCCTCTCTGGAGCAGACCTGGAATACGCAGATAGCACACGCTTTCCCCTTTGTGGTGTACCCCGCTGTGTTTCTGTGGGTGATTGCACTACTGATTCGTCACTGGTGGACTCTGGGTGTTCAGACGCTTTTTTTTGTGGCTGCCCTGCCAGCATTGATGCATACCTTTGCCTTTCATCCGTTCTCGCCCCGCCATGGAGTAGCGTCATTCACGGTAATGACTTATAATGCCGATGGCTTTAATGAAGAAGATGGAAAGCCTGTGGCCCTGCTGGATTATATCCGGCAGGAGCATCCTGATATCATATGTTTTCAGGAGTTCACCGTCAGGCCGGAGCAACATGGTTATTCTCTGGAGACTTTTATCAGAGAACTTCCTGAATACCCATATTATCATTTCCATCCGCATCACACGACCCCGCTGTTGTCTTCTTCGGGAACCGCGGTATTCTCGCGTTATCCCATCACCCGAACAGAGCCTGTGGCTTATGAAAGTCGGATAAACTCCTCCTGTCTCTATGAGCTGGATGTTGAAGGCCGGCCTCTGACGTTGATTAACAACCATTTGGAGTCGAACGGTTTGTCAGATGTGGATCTTCACGTGTTACGCAGTTTTTTTAAGTTGCTCCGTTGGGAGATGAAGCCGCTTGTGGATGAGATTTTTAACGGGAAAATGCGTAAGGCTGCGGTCAGACGCATGGAGCAGGCCCGTCTGGTGGTGGAGGCTGCTTCGTCGGCCAAATCCCCGGTACTGATTTGCGGTGATTTGAACGATACGCCTCTGTCACCCACCATGCGTTTTCTCAGAAAGTCTTACAGGGATGCCTTCCCTTCTGCCGGATTCGGGCTGGGTGCTACCCACCGCGTGGCTCGTTCCGGGTTAAGGATAGATTATTTTTTGCATTCGCCCTCTCTCATAGCATCGGGTTATCGAACCGGGAAGGTGTATTTCTCAGATCATTATCCGGTGATGTGTACGTTTCGTTTCCGCTCAACCCCATAACGATGCCTATGAATTTTCTGGAGATTTTCTTCTGGTTGTGTCTGGCCCTTGTGGTGTACACGTATCTGGGTTATGGGATTATTCTGGTGTTCTTGGTGAAGTTTCGTGAATGGATCCGGCCTCCGCGGACATTTCCAGACCCGGACCCCTGGCCAGCGGTCACGCTGTTTATTACCGCCTATAACGAAGAACTGGTTGTGGATGAGAAAATGCACAACTGCCGTGCTCTGGATTATCCTGCGGACAATCTTACCATTCTGTGGGTGACTGACGGGAGTTCGGACAGGACCAATGAACTGCTCCGTGCCTATCCTGAGGTTCGTGTCCTGTTCGATCCACTCCGGCAGGGAAAGACCGCTGCGATGAACCGGGGCATGCAATCTGTTCAGACGCCGTTTGTGGTCTTCACGGATGCCAACACCCTTTTGAATCCAGAGGCGCTCAAGGAGATAGTTCGTGCGTTCTCAGATCCTAAGGTGGGCTGTGTGTCCGGAGAAAAAAGAGTGGCTGCAGCCCAGCAGGACAATGCTGCTTCCGGGGAGGGCCTCTATTGGAAGTATGAATCGTTTCTCAAGCGTATGGATGGCCGCCTGAAAGGGGTAACCGGTGCTGCCGGTGAGCTGTTTGCGTTGCGCACGGCTCTTTTTGAACCGGTTTCGCGTGACACGCTTTTGGATGATTTTGTGATGTCTCTCAGGGTCGTTTTGCGAGGCTACAAAACTGCTTATTGTGCTACAGCATTTGCTTCAGAAACGGCTTCGGCCAATATCCGGGAGGAAGAAAAACGCAAAGTTCGTATTGCTGCCGGAGGGTTGCAGTCGGTCGCCCGTTTGACTCCGCTGCTGAATCCTTTTCGTTTTGGTTTGTTTTCGTGGCAGTATCTGTCGCACCGGGTACTGCGCTGGACGCTGACGCCCGTGGCTTTGTTCCTGCTCTTGCCATTGAACGTGATGCTGGTTGCGATGCAGCCTGTCGGATGGTTGTATCCGGCCCTGTTGTGTGCTCAGGTGTTTTTTTACTCTGTGGCGTTTCTGGGTCGGGTGCTGCGGGACAAGCATATAAGGATCAAGGGTTTGTTTGTTCCCTACTATTTTCTGTTTATGAACTATAGTGTGTTCAGGGGTGTAGGGTACCTGTGGCGGAAGAAAAGTGACGGGACCTGGGAGCGGGCTGCACGAAAAGCCGCTCAGAATTAGTTATTTTTTAGTATATTTGGATGTTATTGTGATTTGTAACCCATCTGATACACCCGGCATATGAAGAAGTGGATTTTTTTGGTGATGCTTGCTCTGGCTGTTTCATGTGTGGAGGACGACCCCGCTGCGAATCCTGGCACAGGCATCGTTGTTGCGGAGGCTCCTGATGATTTTGACTGGAGCATGGTGCGTACTGTGGTCCTTCAGGTTGAGGGTATGCCAACGGATATCCCTGTGTACAACACCATGAAGGTTTCGGACAAGGCTGGCAACGTCTATCTGAGCCGCCGTTCCCTGATGAGTGAATCCTTTTCTCTGCAGATTTCCGTGCCGGCACGTACCGATTCTCTGATCGTTACCTATGGAACGGTCACGCGTCGTCTTCGTCTGGACGATGAGTTGAATTTCAGTTATGTAACCCCCCGCCCTGATCCCGAGGTCAATCCTGTGGTGGAACCCGAATAATACTGGCCCGTATGAAAATCATTCCCATTATGTTGGTTTTGAGTTTCCTGAGCCTACAGGGGCTGATGGCGCAGGGGATTTTGCTGAATTTCGAATCGGGAAACCGAAGTTACGATATGTCCCGGTGCTGGGATAATTATGGCGTAAATTACACTAGTAGTGGAGAGATTTCGGGAAACTGGTCCGGTTTGACCGTTCAGCTCAATTCGGGCGAAAATTATCCCGCATGGATCAAATCTCCCTGGGTCATCCCTGCTCAGGGCAATGTGACGTTGCAGGTGCGTCTTTCCGGTGGTTCCGCTTCTTCAAGAGGCGTGACGGTATTGTTGGTGCCCTATCTGGCTTCTGATCCGTCCGGGGAGGGGGAGCCGCAGCAGTTGTACCGTCATGTTTTCCCCAATCCACGGAGCACCTCATTGCTGAATGTTTCCGTGGCCATTCCTCAGGACTATGTGCAGACCGGCCTTCCCTGCCGCATTCTGGTGCATTTCTGGGGTTCCGGAGGGTCTGGGAGGGCTTATGTGGACCAGTTCTATGTGCCCGGAACCTATCATTCCGATCCTTCTCGTGGCTGCATTCCCCTGCCCGTGCTGGATGACCGCGATGCTGACGGGGTGGAGGACGATGAGGATGCCTATCCGGATGATCGGTACCGCGCCTACAATCAGTATTTCCCTTCTTCGAGCACTCTGGCAACTCTTTTGTTTGAGGACAAGTGGCCGGGCAGAGGAGACTATGATTTCAATGACCTGGTGCTGTACTACCGTATTCAAACGGTGACTGATGCTCTGAACCGGGTGGTGGAACAAAAATACACGTTTACCATTCGCGCCATAGGAGCCTGGTATCGTAATGGTTTTGGATTTCAGCTAATGGGCGTGTCGCCCTCCTCGGTGCGGGCAGTATCCGGTACCAGTATGTCCGGGATTCCTTATCCTGTGCCCGATACAGAGTATGTGACCGAGTACCACTTTGCGTCCAACGGGCTCGAGAGCGCGCAGACGCTGCCGACCGTCATTGTGTTTGATGATGCCTTCCGGGTGATCGGAACAGAGAATGTGCTCATGAACACCGATCCCACCCTGGCTCCGGTGGCCACACGTACACTGAATGTGACGGTTACCTTCATGCAGAACGGAGTCCCTGGTTCCGGAGGTGCTGTCTCGCTTTCCCAGCTCCCTCTGTCACAATTCAACCCTTTTCTGGTGAGCAACGGCGACCGTCGCCGGGAGGTTCATCAGGCTCATTTTCCTCCCACCTCTCTGGCTGTGACCACTGTTTTTGGGATGATTGATGACACTTCTGTGCCCGATGAAGGCCGTTACTACGTTACCGCTTTGAATCATCCCTGGGTGTTGAATATTCCCTACCAGATACCTTATCCGGTGGAGAAACGACAGTTGGATGCCGGGTACCTGAAGTTTCTGGACTGGGTTGTCAGCGGAGGTGTTTTGTATCCGGACTGGTATATGGACAAACCCGGATACCGGAATAATGACGCTTTGTATTGATGTGTGAAATTGGTGCAACTGTGCGGAAACGCTGTATTTGTGTAATGCTTAGAGCTATTTTGTGTGGAACTTTCTTTTTGTTATGTGCTTGAGTTTAAAAGACTTTCATTTTCGAAGCCATTGTGGCATATTCCTTGCTTTCTCTACAAAATAACGTTATAATGATAACAATGATTAATTTTGCGGAGATGAAAAAAGGATTGATTTACTTGTTGGGGATGTTTTTGTTCCTCCTGGGTTCCTGTGTCAGTGATCCCGAAGACAATACTACCCCTCCTGAAGGTCAGGTGGCCGTCCCTGTCGGCTTTGACTGGAAGATGACCCGTGATGCCACTTATACATTCCGGGTTTCGGATGCACAGCCTGCGGTAGTGCGTATTTTTACGGCATCTGACGGGGATATGATTGCCTCGGGAACGGCAAGTTCCGGGGACCCTTTTGTGACGACCCTTACCCTTCCCCGTGCTCAGACAACTATTTTTGTGCAGAAGATATCCGCCAACCACAGTGTGGTGGAGCGGACCATCACCTTGTCGCAGGCTGCCAATTATCTCTTCCCTGCTCCTACGGCTATGAAACCCGTTGGAGTGGTTGCCAAGGTAGCCCGGGAACTCCCGGCCTTTGACCTGGAGGTGACTTCCGGTTCTTCGGTGAATCTCTACAGATGGGAGAGCGGAGCCAACCGAGCCTATCGGAATGTGCGCCTGGCCGGTACTTTCTCGGGCAGCGTAAACTTTATGTGGACCACGGTGGACAATTCCTCAACCGTCTATATTGACGGGAATGTGCGTATCACTTCGATGTCGAATCAGGACAAGCCGGGCAACAAGATCATCGTGCTGGCAGGTGCTACCCTGACCATTGACGGTATTACTGAGATTGATGTGGAGGTGGACCCGGGTGGAACGCTCCGTTGTGTTGCTGCTTACAATTCCAGAAAAAACCTGCTGAATAACGGGACTTTGATTTTTGACGAGACCCTGCTGGTGAATGCCTACAGTGGCGTGGCCGGACAACTGATCAACAATGGTACGCTGCAGGCAAAAAAGGCTGCCGAGGTGACCAATCTTAATTCCTACTTTGAAAACAACGGGACTGCAACCTTCGAGGCAGGATACAAGCAGAATGTTTCCTCTGTTGGCCGCAACAACGGAGCCATTGATGTCACGGGTACTTTTTATGTTACCAATTCCGCGGTGTTTCATAACAATGGGACTGTTGAAGCCAATGTTGTGGAACTCTCGGCCAATCCTGTCCTCAACAACAATTGTCAGATTAGTTGCGAACAGTTCCAGAGTGGCAATACCGGCTGTGTGGTGAATCTTGCCTCCGGGGGGCTGATTTCAACCGATTTGCTCTACACTACCGGTGGCTTGACTTTGAATATGGCCCGAGGGTCAATGTTTCTGGCCAGCGATGTCAATGTGTACCAGCTCCAGCTTACCGCTTCAGGGGCAGGTTCGGCAATCGCTTTGTTCCGTTTTGACCATGCCATCAGTGTACACACCTCCGCGTTTTCTGGTCCTGTGGAAGTGGTCTGCGAGGCTTATCAGAGCGAGGCTTCTGCCTATTACAACACGACTTTTGCCAATGGTGCCTCCCAGAAGACGGCACAGAGTGTTTCAGTTGCTGAGACCGAGTGCAATGGCGGCGCCGGTTTGATTGGGGGCGAGGTTGAGGACCCTGAAAATGGCGATACCCCTAATTCCTTCCTCCCCTCACAGAATGGTTTCAATACCCTTGTGTTTGAGGATATGTGGCCCAAAGAAGGGGATTACGACATGAACGATGTGGTGGTAGCCTTCCGAATTGGTTTCTTTGAGCAGGACAATAAAGTATCCCGGATGATCTTTACCGGGAAAGTTCTGGCCATTGGCGCCGGTTCTCCCAATCATGCTCTGGGACTGCAGTTGGATGAGGTCCTTCCCGCCGGTATTACATCGGTGACCCGCTCCATTGCTCTGGGTACGGGCGTCTTTTCGGTGGCCGCTTCGGGTGCTGAGTCGGGGACAACGGCTGCAGTGATTCCCTTGTTCTCCAAAGCAAAGGATATGGTGACCGTTACGGCGCAGGGCAATAGTTTTATCAATACGGATCCTCAGGGAGGCACCACAGCTACGCCCAGAGAATGGACGGTGGATGTTCGCTTCGCGACTCCGGTGGATAAAAACAAGCTGACACTCAATGCCGGGCTGAACTTCTTCCTGATTGTTCAGGGCGCACGCGAAAAGGAGATCCACCTGTATGGGTTCGATCCTTCTTCCAAAGCCGGACAAGGGTATTTTGGCACTCAGGATGACAATTCTGCGACCGGTCCCTATTATTCCACCCGTTTTGGCTATCCCTGGGGATTGGTGATTCCCGGAATTTTCAGATACCCTGTGGAAAAGACAGCCCTTAACGCTGCCTATCTCAAGTACGATGCCTGGATTACCAGCAACAAAGCTTCGTACCCCGATTGGTATCTCCTTTCCCCCGGTTATGTGGATGCAAATAAACTATATCCCGAGTTACCCTAAACAGGGCTGGCGGGTACTAACAAACAGCTACACTGAATGAAGTATGAATAAAGTACATATTGCAGTTTGGGCAGTTGTCCTGCTGTGCCTTTGGCCGGTTTCGTCCGCCCTGGCACAGCAGGATTCTGTTGTGTTATCACCCGCTGATACCTCCGCCACCGTTGGCCCCGAAGCTTATCTCTCGCAGTTCAGGGAGGGTTCCCTGCTGGAGGTTACGCTTCCACCTTTGGAGTTGCTTCTTGAGGCGGGCTTGCGGAACTCTCCCAACAGGGCTGCTCTTCAGAAGAATATTGATATCCGCAGATCTGAACTCAAAACGGCCAATCTGGAGTGGCTGAGGTACTTCGGACCTGTAGCCAGCTACGGAATATCCAACTCCAGCAATCTCTCCACAGCCCCCGATATCTTTGCACCTCAAGGGCAGATGTATCGCACCAGTCAGACCAATTATTACAGTATCGGGGTTTCTTTGACCTTGCCGCTGCACACCATTATGGACTGGGGGAACAAAATCAAGCTGCGCAAAGCCAATATCCGGCAGGCGGAAGACAATGTGGCCCAGTATGAGCAAGACCTCAAACTCCAGATTATTTCGTTTTACAATGATGCGCTGCTTGCCCTGGCATTGCTGAAGGGCAAGGCACAGGCTCTGGAGCTGGCCAGTGCGAACAATATAGCCGTTGAGATTGATTTTGCTCTGGGCAAGGTGGGCACCGAGTCCCTGACTCTGGCCAAGCAGAACCAGATGCGGTTGATGGATGAGTTTGAGAACACCAAGGCCAAACTCCGGGTGTCCCTGATGACCCTCGAGATTTTGTGTGGAATGAAGATGTACGAACCCGAAAAGTCATACGGAAATGGTGAAATTCGCCCTTAGATTCCTGTTTCAACATATCATCTGGTTCGTTCTCGGGCCCTTGGTGGTTGGCTTAATGATTTTTTTCGGTACCCGTGGCTGGATCGGGGCTTACGAGGTAAACTCGGTTATTTATACCGGGGTAACCTCCAATGTGTCCAGTGCCGACGGGACCTCCATCAATATGTCGGTGGCCAATACCAATCTGGAGAACCTCATCAATGTGATCCGTTCCCGGGCCACTCTGGAACGGGTAGCCATGCGTCTTTTTGCCCAGACCATGGTGTATGGCGACCCGGAGCGGGACAATACCTATGTTACCGCGGTATCCTACCGAAGCATCTACATGCTGGTTCCCGATGAGGTGAAAGCCCTTATTGACACCACCTCTGTGGACAAGACCTTTGAAAACATGATGGGGCATCTGCAGCCGGACAAGAAAAATTTTCTGTATGGCTTGCTAAACTGGTATCATCCCCATTACAGCATTCATGCCCTAAACAATATCAAAGTTCGCCGGATGCAGGGCAGTGATATGGTCGAGATTACCTACTCGTGCGGGGATCCGGCTATTGCCTACCAAACCCTGCTTATCCTTAATGAAGAATTCTTGCGGACCTTCTTTGATCTGCGGTTCAAGGATTCCAACGACATTATTCAGTTTTTTGAACGGGAGGTTGGCATTGCCAAGGGGGTACTCAACGAGCAGGAGGATTCCTTACAGGTTTATCGTCAGGAGCGTAGGATTGTGAATTACGAGGAACAGACCGAGGCCCTGATGGCTGTGGAAACGGATCATTTCATCAAGCTCAAGCAATTGCTGCTGGACTATGCTGCTGCTCAGTCTGCCCTGTTGAGTATGGAGGTTCAGTTGCAGGGACGTGAAGGTATGTTGAAAAACAACGCCAATTTCATGGCTCTGATGAGTGACATCTCGGAACTTTCTGCCTCTATCGTCCGAGCTGAAGCACTTATGCCGGATACTTTGCGGAACAAGGACCCTAAGCTGCAGCAGTACAAGCGGGAACTGGAAAGGCTTACGAATCAGTTACGCACCACCTCCCAGACGATTCGCATGAATCAGGGCACCAAGGAAGGAATGCCTGTGGAGAGTGTGCTCAATGAGTGGCTCAATGAGATGGTGGCCTATGAAAAGGCCAAGGCTGCCATTGAAGTGATGACCAAGGAGGAATACAAAATCAACGATTTGTACAACTACTTCTCTCCCATTGGCCCTACCCTGAAACGCAGGGACCGCGAAATCAATGTGGCCGAGCAGACTTATCTGCAGTTGACGCAAGCCCTCATTTCAGCACGGCTCCGGCTCAAGGAACTGCAAATGAGTCTGGGAAGTGTTTCGATTGTTACTCCTCCGGTGTATCCGCTGGATTCTCTCCCCACCCGCAAGAAAATCCTGGTGCTGGCTGCCATGGTCGCAACCTTTGTGTTCTTGGTCAGTTTCTTCCTGATTGTGGAGATGCTGGACAATACCCTCAAGAATGTGTTCCGTACAGAGCGACTTACGGGAGAGAAAGTTCGCGGAGCCCTTCCTCTGATGACCTCTTCCGGAGAGGACGGGCCCTCAGGCGAAAAGGATCTGAAGGCTTTGGAAGCCTCAGTTGCGGGACTGATTCAACAAATCACGCCCCTTATTCCTGTTGGGAAGCAAAGTTGGATTGCCGTGGGCAGTATCCACGGAGGCGAAGGAAAGAGCATCCTCTGTCGCTTGTTAGAAGAACGTTTCCGGGAGATGGAGTTCAATGTGGCCTGGATTCGGTATGAGAAGGATTTTGCCATCAACGTGAGGGATTATTTTGCCTCCGCTACCCCTCTTGACCTGTTGAATACCGGATCGCAGACCCAGACCTACGCAAACAGGGAATTGTTCCTTCTGGAACTGCCTCCCGTGTCCCGGATGAGTTATCCGCCTAAAATTATGTCCGGATCTGTGACCAATATTTTTGTGTGTGATGCCGACCGTGCCTGGCGGGCTGAGCAGAAAAGCAAGCTCTGTGCGCTGAAGGAGATGTGTCAGGACCGAACGATGGTTGTGCTTAACCGCGCCAGCAGGGACGATGTGGAGATGTTCACTGGCCTGTTCCCTCCCTATTCCTTGTGGAGAAAACTTCGTTTCAGACTGATGAATCTGGAGTTGACCTCCCGGTGGAAGAACTAGTCCCGGAAGGTCATGAAACAAGCCCTGGAAACCATACTGCGTCTTTTCAATAGTCCGAATGTATGGATAAACCTGTTTCTGGCGTTGGTCGTTTATGCTTTTGGCTATGCGGCTCTCAGGTATGGTTTTCTGTTTATCGGCGCATTTGGAACGGTGCTGCCCCTGCTGATTTTGATATACACACTGTATCAGCGTCCCAGTCTGGCCCCCCTGATCTTGTTTCTTTCCGCCTATCTGAACATGGGGGTTACCCGTTACTTCCCTGCGCCATTAGGAACTGTTATTGATGGTTTGCTGGGCCTGTCCTGGTTTATCCTGATCCTTAAGGGAGCCTCGGAGGGCCTTCAGTGGCGGAGAGCCAATCGCCTGATTACCTGGCTGGCCCTTATTTGGTTTGCCTATCTGGTGCTGCAATTGTTCAATCCGGAGGTCCCCAGCCGGGTATCGTGGGTGTTCAGTGCCCGGGGTATGGGCGGATATTTGGTGCTGACGGCTCCGCTTACCCTGCTGGTCTTTTACAAGTACCAGGACTGGAACAGGTTGTTTATGTTTTGGGGTGTCCTGACCTTGCTGGCCTTTCTCAGGGCAATGATACAGAAGCATATAGGATTTGACCCGTATGAGATTCGGTGGCTGAACGAAGGGAATGCCCGGACCCATTTGTTGCTCACGGGTACCCGCTATTTTTCTTTTTTTACCGATGCCGGACAGTTTGGGGCCACCATGGCCCAGAGCGGCATTGTGTTTCTCATTATGGCGATTCACGAAAAAGTCTGGATGCGGAGAATCTTTTTTGTGGTGGTTTCCATGGCGGGTTTCTGGGCTATGGGAATGTCCGGCACCCGTGGAGCCATTGCAGTACCGGCTGTGGGGCTGATGTTGTATGTGCTTCTTTCCAAAAATCTTAAGTATATTCTTTTTGGGTTGCTTGTCCTGGCCGGATCCACTGTGTTTTTTAAGTACACTTATATCGGTCAGAGTGTCTACGAGATACGACGGATGAGGTCTGCCTTCGCGCCCAAGCAGGATGCTTCGATGAATGTGCGTCTGGAGAATCAAAAGAAATTTGCGGTCTATCTGCAGGATAAGCCCTTCGGTGCAGGTCTGGGAACTTCCAGTGCCAATGGCAACCGGTTCTACCCTGGTTCCTTCCTGGCATCTATTGCCACAGATTCCTGGTATGTCCAGATATGGGTAGAGAATGGGATCATTGGCCTCTCTCTGTACTTGGGGGTGATGGTTTTGTTGCTGGCCCGGGGAGCGTATATTTCTTTGTTTCTCATCAGAGACCGAAGGGTAAATCAGATGCTTCGAGCCCTTATGTCCGGGGCAGCCGGGGTGCTGGTTGCCTCTTATGCCAATGCGGTTATCGGGCAGTTCCCCTCTAGTGTGATCTTTGCCATCAGTATGTCTTTCCCTTTTGTTGCCCAGGAGATGGACCGGGAATTGTCTTCGGGTAAGAATGCGGACAAACAAAATCCGGAAAAATGGAGCGGGTTTCGATTATTAGCGTGAATTTCAATGGTTGGGAAGTGACCTGTCAGATGCTGGAGTCGCTGTACCGGCATCTGGAGCATCCTTTTGAGTGCATTGTGGTGGACAATGGTTCGACCCGGGATGAGTCGCTGCTGATTGGACAGGCGTTTCCCCAGGTTCGGGTATTTCGTAGTGAGCACAACCTGGGTTTTGCCGGAGCCAATAATCTGGGGATGCGAATGGCTTCCGGGACGCATTTTCTGTTGTTGAACAACGACACGATTGTGGAGGAAGATATTCTCAAACCCTTGCTCGACCGATTCAGAATGTCCGCGAGAACAGGGGCTGTTGGGCCCAAAATTCGCTTTGAGGGAGCCGGCAGGCCGATACAGTTTGCTGGCTATACGCCCATGACCCGGATTTCTATCCGCAACTGGCTGATTGGGTGCGATGAACCTGATTTGGGGCAGTACGATGAGCCCAAGCGGACACCCGCCATCCTTGGAGCGGCTATGATGGTTTCCCGTGAGGCCGTGGAGTCCTCGGGCCTGATGCCCGAGGTTTACTTTCTCTATTACGAAGAGTTGGACTGGTGTGAGCTGATTCATCGCGCCGGATGGGAGATGTGGTATGAGCCCGCAGCAACTGTCTTTCACAAAGGAAGCGTAACGGTCGGAGGCAAAGAAAGCCCGGTCAGGGCCTATTATCAAACGCGCAACCGTCTGCTTTTTGCCCGCAGGAACCGTGCCCTATGCACTCGCTGGCTGTCCTACATTTTTCAGGTATTTCTGGCGTGTCCTAAGGAGTGTATCCGTTTTGGGCTTCGTGGCCGGGGAGATCTCATTCCCTTTGTGTTGCGTGGCATCCGCGACTTTGTACTGAAGAAAGATTCATTTTTGAACCCAGGTAAATTATGCATATCATGACCATCTTGCGTATTCTGGATTATCTGCTTTTTGTGCCTGCGTTGCTCTATGCGGCCTATCTGTTGTTTTTTGCTCTGATGGCCTTAACCTACCGAAGCAGAGAGGATTCCGTGACGGTTCAGCCTCGTTTGTTTCGGAAGATGCTGGTACTGATTCCTGCCTATGCGGAAGATTTTGTGGTGAAGGAGGCCGTGCATAGTTTTCTGGCACAGGATTACCCACGTGAGCGTTACGATGTGTGCGTCATTTCAGACCACATGACCGACCAGACCAACCAGGAACTTGCTGCTCTGCCTGTGATTCTGGAGATCGCTTCCTTTCCGGAGGGAAGCACCAAGGTCAAGGCCTTGAATCTGGGCATGAAGACCCTGGAAGGCTATGATGTTGCGGTAATCATGGATGCCGACAATACTGTGGATGTTTCCTTTCTGAGCCAGATCAATCATGCTTTTGACCGGGGCAGCAGGGTAGTTCAAGCGCATCGCAAGGCCAAGAAAACCAACACTCCTTTCCAGGTTCTGGATGCGCTCAGCGAGGAAATCAACAACACTATTTTCCGACTCGGACACGTGCAGATTGGTTTGTCATCTGCGTTGATTGGTTCCGGAATGGCCTTTGAATTTGGACGTTTTAAAAGAGTGCTTTCGGGATTGGAGAGTGTGGGCGGTTTTGACAAAGAATTGGAACATGTGTATCTAAGGGATGGGTATCGGTTTGACTATTTGCAGGATACCTTTGTGTATGACGAAAAAATCAGGAGGCCGGATGACTTTGCACGCCAGCGGAGACGTTGGCTCTCGGCACAGTTTGTGTATTTGCGCCGGTTTGGCCCCGAGATTCCGCTTGCTTTGCTCAAAGGCCGTTTCGATTATCTGGATAAGATTTTGCAGACAGCCATGCCTCCACGGGTGTTGTTCCTGGGAGGGACTTTTCTGCTCGCCCTGTTGGTGTTGCTGATGTCACCCGGCGCCTCCGTGAAATGGTGGGCGCTTTGGCTGAGTGTCTGTGCCGCATTGGCCTTGTCTGTGCCTTCGAACCTGTGGAACAGGAATATTTTTCTGGCTTTTCTCTATCTGGGGCAGGCGTTTGGGTTGATGTTTCTGACCCTGTTCCGGTTAAAAGGGGCCAACCGAAAGTTTATCCACACACGACACGGAGATTAGTCCTCCCGGAGATACATCTTGAGAATTTCCTGGGCAGATCTGTTCCAGGAGAATTCCTGAGCCCTCCGGAGTCCATAGTCCTGTTGAAAGGTTCTGAGTTCCGGTTGTTCTTCGAGGCGTAACATCCATCCGGCGATATCTTCCGGTTGAGAAGGGTCTGCCAGTAATCCTCCTGGGCCTGCCACTTCGGGCATGGAAGACACTGCTGAGGTAAGTACTGGGGTCCCGCAAGCCATTGACTCCAGTATTGGAATTCCAAATCCTTCCCGGAAAGACATATACAGGGATGCGATGGCTCCGCTGTACCACCAGGGAAGATCTCTCCAGGGAACGTAGCCTGGAAGCAAGATGTGTGGGCGCACAGCTTCACGATCCTGAAGCGGAAGAAAAGTCTCCAGCGTTTGGGCGGTGAGCCCGGTAATCACCAGAGGGCGCGGGTGCTTGCTGGATTTTAAGTAGAGCGTGTAGGCCTGCAGTACTCCCGAAACGTTTTTTCGTGGATCTGTGTTGCCCAAAACCAGGAAATATTCCGGAGGCATCCCCCTGGCAGTTCTTTCTTCGGGCGTGCATTCCCGTGGGGAAAAATGTGCGCTACAGGCATTATATACAACATGAATTCTGTCGGTATTAATCCCCAGCCGATCGGAAATCCGCGTTTTCTCAGCCTGCGAAACGGTGATCAGCGGGAAATCCCTGCGTAGTAATAAGGGAATAAGCCACCGACGGTATATTCTTCCCATCCATTGATAACGGGAGGCGCCTTTGCCAGCAGATTTCTCGAGGAAGATGATGTCGTGCAGTGTCAGCAGCATACGCCCTCTCCACAGGATTGGGGCCGTGTTGGAGGTGCAGTGCAATAAATCGGGCCGGATGGAACGAAGTGCGCGAATCAGTGTGAACTGTTCCCACAAGGGATAGAAGGAACCGGGAAGCTCAATGATGCGGAAGTTCCCGGTTTCCTCCAGGCACCTGTCTGGCCCCGGTGCGACCAGAATATAATACTGGTTTACCTTGTCGAGTTCCTGCAATTCGCGGATGATTTCCAGAATGACAACGTCCATGCCGCCCTTGTGCTGGCGAAAGATGCGCTGAGCCTCAATGGCAATGGTCCGTTTCATAAGGAAGGGGTGTTATTCCGGGCCATAAATATCTCCCACCAGACAGCAAGGGTGAGCAGATTGAATAGCTGGAAGGACCGGGCTTGCTGATACCAGAACCATTCTCCAGTCCGTTCCGCCTCTTGATCGTACCCCCTGAGCCAATCAGCGACAGCCTTTTTGTTCAGGAAGTCCTTACAAAGTGCGGACTCCAAAATGAAGTCCATGAGGTGTCTGCGTTGGTGCTCATCCTTGAAGAACAGAGCCATGGGGGCAAACCCACCTTGTTTTTTCTTCCCGGTAACACTCTCGGGTAGGAAGGGTTTGTAGTGATGTTTGAGAAGGAATTTTGCGGTTCCCCTGCCTCTGGCCAATTGGTACAGACTATCCCCCTTGCATTTGAATGCTACCGGCACTGTCTTGAGAAACTCAAAGAGGGTGTTGTCCAGGTAGGGAAAACTGAGGGTGTTTCCAAACATCTCTGCCACCTTGGATGCCTTATATAGGATCACCTGATCAATGGTTTTGAGCAGGTCGCATTCATAGAAATGGGCGGTGTACAACTGGTCAAAGTTGCTTGCTTTTGAACGCGAGACGATGTGCGGAGAGAATAACTCAGGCTTGCTCAGAAAGTTGCGAATCTGTTTTTCCGAGAACCCAAACTGGTCTCCGGCCATAATATCTGAGATCCTTTTCAAGTGAAACCTGATGCGGTAAGGTAACCCGCCTCGTTCCACCCATTCGGTATCCAGTATTTGGGCCGCCATGCGAATCGGGTGGTAAACAAGGGTTTTTCGGGCGAGCAGGTGCAGAGCAACCTCTCTGCCCGAAGTGCCGAAGTACTGATCGCTTCCGTCCCCGCCCAAAATCATATCCGGGCGGTTTGCTGCTGCCATTTTCATGGCAGCATGATTGACCATCAAACCACCTTCCACAAAAGGGTCACCCAGAGACTGCACCAACTCAGGAAGGTAACGGACCTCACTCCCGTCAAGTTCGTATTCGGAATGCCGGGTTTCGAACCGCTTAGACATCTCTCTGGCCACCGGAAGCTCTGACCACTGGTTGCCTTTGAACCCGATAGAAAAGGAATGGATTTCTCCGTTCCAGACTTTGCGTAAGGCCATCAGGTTGCTGCCGGAATCATAGCCTCCGCTAAGCAGAATGCCTATGCTGTTGTGCCCTGCAATGCGTTTGCGGATGGCCTCCAGATGCAATGCACCGTATTGCTCAGAAAGTTCCTCGAGTGGCTGTGAAGATACGGGTCGGAGGAAGTCTTCAAATGGATGAAGAGTCTGAATTCGCTGCTTTCCGTCGGGGAGGTCGTGAATCAGCATATGTCCGCCTGCGAGCTTTTGAATGCCCTGGATGGAGGTAGCAGATGCGGGTACATATCCGCAGCGCAGGTAAGCGCATATTCCCTCGGGATTAGGAGCAACTCCTCCACAGGTATCCCTCAACTCCATGAGAGAGGTAGAAAAATATTTGGATGAGAAATAAAAAGAAGGCCCTGTTCCGTGCCGGTCCCGGCACACCCGGATTTGATCCCGGGTACAGAGAATAATCAGAAAGCTTCCGTCGAGTTGGACCAACCAGGAGCAGGAAGGATCGAGCAGATATTGGTTAAGCACGTGAGACGAGAGATCCCGGGTGTCGGGATACGTGGTCCCATAACAGAAAGCCTGCACCTCGTCCCTGGTGCAGGAGGTCCAGCCAGGTGCGGATTGCAGAGCAGCAGACGGATCAGAAAATAATGCCATCATGGGTACGGAGTTTAGGTGTTCGGGCGGGTCTCTATTACAAAATTGCACTTTTTTTTGACAGTTTGCGTATGTGTCTCCACATTTCCTGCTGCCGGAGCCATTTTGTTGCTCTCCCTTGTTTCTGCTTTGGAACTCTTGTCTCTCTGCGCGAAATACTTTGCACCGGCTTGATTTGGAAACGGTATGTGCCGGAGTGGAGAAATTAACTATATTTGCCGGAGATCATACCGATAGCTCCTCTGTCCCATGCATAAAGTATCGGCATACGTTTTAACATTCAATAGCGAGAAGTACCTCCATCAGGTCCTCAGTGCCCTGTGTGCCATGGCTGACGATGTGCTGGTCCTGGACAGTGGGAGCACCGACCATACACATGATATTGTTCGTCAATTTCCCGGTGTGCGTCTTGAAGTGCACCCTTTTACCAGTTTCCGGGAGCAAAGAATTAAGGCGGAACAATTGTGCTCTTATGATATGGTGTTGTTTCTGGATTCTGACGAGGTCCCCGACGAAGCGTTCGTGGATTCATTCCTCCAAATCAAACAGGAGGGCTTTGAAAAGGATGCATACAACATCACCCGTCGCTGGAACGTGCTGGGCCGCCAGGTGCACTGTGTTTACCCTGTGCTGTCCCCGGATGACCCTGTTCGGGTGTACAATAAGACCATTGCGTCTTTCCAGGATTCCCCGCATCTGCATGAGGCTCCCAGGGGGTTTCGCACTCTGGGCCGGGTTGGAGGGGAGGTCTTGCACATCACATTTGAGACTCCCGGAGAGCTCGCCCGGAAGGTGGAGTTCTATTCGGACATTGCAGCTCTGGATATTGTGTCTCAGAGGAAGCCGGCCGGTTTTATCCCCGCCTTGGTATTTCCACTCCTGACCTGGGTGAAGTGGTATCTGGTCAAAGGCGGGTATCAGGACGGCCGGGTGGGATGGGTGCTTTCGGTTTTTGCCTTCCGTATTGTGCGCAAGAAATACCTTAAGGCCAGGAAACTTAGTTCAGCCCGGGCTTGACGGTACATTGTTTTATCGATAACAGATTATATGAAGATTGGCAACCCTCCCTACCGGGAAAAAGTCAAACTCCCCAAAGGGGCCTATGTTTTGGACGTGGGTGGAGGAAACAACCCGAATCCACGGGCCCAGGTGGTCATCGACAAATACAGGGAGAGCGACGCCCATCGTTCGGGGCATCTTAAGGTACTCCGTCGGCAGAAGTTTCTGGAGATGGATGGGGAGCAGATGACCTTTAAGGACAAGGAATTTGATTATGTTTTTTGTTGCCAGGTGCTGGAGCATGCCGAGGATCCCCATGCCCTGCTCTCTGAGATCAGCAGGGTAGGGAAGAAAGGATTCCTTGAGATGCCATCGGTGGTGAATGAGTACCTGATGCCCAAGGTGTCTCACCGATGGGTGGGCATGGACATCAATGGAACACTGGTGTTGTACAGTAAGGAATATCTGAGGTTCAGACATCCACTGGACCTTGGGGAGTTGTTTGGTTTCTACCTGCCCCGCCATGCGGTTGGATTCAAGATTCTTCAAAGAACACATCCGGGTTTGTTCAATATTGGCTTTGAATGGGAAGGTTCCGTTGAATGCGTTGTCAATCCCGACGCTGAGGACTTGCGAAGAATAGCAGGTGGAACCTGGTCTGCTGCAGATTGTGTCCGGATGGTCCCTCCCAGGCCTTTGTGGCGGGAATATCTGCTAGCGGTACGGGCTCTTGTGTCGATTTTGGGGAGCGTTTTTGTGTCCAGAATTTTGAAACGATAACTATGTGGTACCAAAAGTATTTGGCCGAATTGCGGCCTGATTCTGCCAGGGAACAAGCTGTGATTGCCGACATTCGTCCCCGGGTTGCCGCTTTGTTGAAACCAGGGAAAGTGGATGTGAGTATTGTGGCTATTGCACACAACGAAGCCGAACGCATCCTGGCCTGTATTCATTCGTTGGCATGCGTGGTGACTGACCTGTCCGTTGAGATTATCGTGGTGAGCAATGCCTCTGAGGACCGGACACTTGAGTTGGCCCAGGCCTGTGGGGTGATTGCCCTGAATCAGCCCCTGAAAGGGGTGGGCCATGCTCGTCAGGCGGGACTGGAGCGGGCTCGCGGGATCTATCATTTGTGCGCGGATGGAGATAGTTTCTATCCGCCTGATTATGTGGAGATCATGGTGCGTCACCTCAGAAAACCCGGAGTCGTAGGCGTGTCTGCTCCCTGCAGTTTCTTCGCTGATGGAAGGCTGTCTTCTACTGAGCTATACTGGTATGAGTGGTTGCGGGATGTGTCTGTCTTCCTGCGCTCCCGAAACCGTCCGGAACTGGCGACTTATGGAGCATCCTTTGGATTTGTGACGGAGATCGGCCAGCGCATTGGCTGGAGAACAGATTTTCGTCTGGGTGAGGACGGTTATATGGCAGTTCAGCTCAAGAAGTTTGGCCGTGTGGTGGTGATTATGGATCGTAAGGCCCGCATTCGCACTACTGCCCGGACGTTGGACCGGGATGGATCACTGGGGGCTATGGTTGCCAAAAGAATCAGGCGTGAATTTGCCCGTATAAAGGTTTATCTTACCCATCAGCAGGATTATGATGATACTCCGTCCAATATGTTGCCTCCTTCCTCATAGAAACCGTGGCCATCAAGGGTAAATCCATGTTATGGTTCCTTCATGAAGGAGCTGCAGGCGGAGCAAATCTGGCTTTGGGGGAGCATCTTACCCTATTGAAAGAGATGGGGTACCGGATATCTCTGGTGTCTCCCAAGCCCGGCCGCTTTCTGGATCACATGTCTGCGGAAGGAATACCTTCGCAGATAACCTTTTTTTATTTGTGGATCCGTCGTCCGGACAGGCCCAATGAATACCGACTGAAGAGACTCTTGCGAAATGGATATGCCTTCTTGCGTGTGCTTCCTTTGGTGTGCCGGGCCGATGTGGTTTGCACCAACACATTGTGTTCTCCCATGGGTGCCCTGGCTGCTCGTTTACTAGGAAAACCTCATTATTGGTTTGTTCATGAATTCGGTGAAGAGGATCACGGTTTTCGTCTGGGATGGCGCACTCCTGCAGCTTATCGCTTGATGGCCAGGCTTTCACGGAAAGTGGTACTCAATAGCCAGGCTGTACGCAACAAGTGGGAACAGTATGTTCCCTCAGATAAACTGGGCCTTTTGTACAATGTGGTCCATATGCCTTTTGTCCCCCCGCACACCCGTAAGGACCTCATTCCTCCTTTTCGGCTGTTGATGCTTGGGCAGGTGAGTCGCGGAAAGGGGCACAAGGATGCCATCAGGGGTGTTGCCGAACTTCGTAATCGCCAACGGGTAGTACTTCTGGATATTGTGGGCAGCGCCTGGGATGAACCCTACTGCCAGGAATTGATGGCCCTGATTTCGAGTCTTGGTCTGGATGAGATAGTTCACCTAAAACCTCCGGTCGAAAACCCGGGGCTCCTAATGGAAGGGTACCATCTGTTGCTGATGTGCTCTGTGGCGGAAGCTTTCGGAAGGGTGACGGTTGAGGCACTCAAATGTGGGCTTCCTGTAGTGGCATCCGCTTCAGGTGGGTCACCTGAGATTATTGACTCTGGAATCAATGGCAGGCTTTATCCATCAGGAGATTATATGAAGCTGGCCGATGAGGTGGAGTCCCTGATGGACCCAGTGGTGTATGCCCGTTTCAGCCAGGAAACCTCCCGGGTGTATGCCAAATTCAACCCCCGCAGGGGCTTGGAACAACTCTCGGATATCTTTGGATAGTTCTGGCTTCATCCTATGCTTCGCCACGTATCCACTGAGCCCACTTGCGGCGGATTCTCTTAAATAACTCCAGTTGATAAGCCCGGACTTTGACGGTGAATGCAGTTGGATTGTCCACGGATATCCAGTTTTCAGGAAATAAATCCCGGGTGTCGGCAGTTTTGAAGGCACCAAACCATCTTTTGGGGTACACCACTATCTTGTCCTTTGCAGGATTCAGCCAGGCACCCCACCATGCAAAAGTGCTGTTGCTAATGATGTTGTTCTGACAAAAGGTCTGGAGATACAGATCGATGAGCGGGGGTTCGTCATCCACAAAAGCAAATTGCGGGCCCCGGAATTTCTTTCGGCACCAATCGATGTCGTCACTGATAATCAGGAATTTGTTTCCTTCAGGGATGTGTTTCATAGCATTTCTGAAGTATCTCAGTGAGCATACCGGAAGGATGTTTGCAAAACGCAGATAGTCCCCTCTTCGCACGGTGATGCTGGTGTAGTTTTCAGTGAGCAGAAATGGGTAGCGGGTACTTATCTGTTGCCGGGAGTCTTCGTCAATGGCGAAGAGGGTCCGCACCAGGGACTCATCAAAATACTTGAAGGACTGAAAGTAGCCGCGCAGAAGCACAGGTGGGGTAACCGAGATGGGCTGGAAGTGAAAAGCAGGTTCTTCATATACCTCAAGACCCAGTGGCAGTTCCTCAATGATGGCCACCCTGCGCAGAATGTTGTTCCTGAATTGCTGCAGGTACTCGGGGATCAAACAGTGATCAGGTTCTGTAAGCATCTGGTGCCTGGGAAATGCTGCAAAGGAACAGCCAAGACGGGACGCAAGAGAGGCACCCGCGGCAATCTGAAACAAATGGTTGCCAATGCGCGAGCTGAGTTCAATATATATCATAGATGATTGTTGAAGTTGCCAGGTAAAGGTACGTGTTTTCCGTGTGACAACTGTTGGGGTGTGAAAATAATACACCTATGCTGATTTCATACATATGTGCGATGTTAAGATTATAATATCCCTCTCATGAAATAGCTAATTATTTGTTAATCAAATTTCTATAACAATTATATTTTGTGGCACTCTTTTTGAATTGTTGCTTAGGACAGTTAATACCCCAAAAGATGAATGCAAGACATAGTTATTTACGCTGGAGTCTGATATCGTCATTGGTGCTTGCAGCAACCCTCACCGGGTGCGTGAGTGACCCTGGCGGCGAGCCGGTGACACCTCCTGTTACCAATTTTAAAGATATCAAAACCAACGATAATTTTAAGTGGGAAACAACGCAGTCCGTGACGTTTCAGGTGACCGGCCTGGCCTCGCCCAGGGCAATATCCAAAACCCTCAAGGTTACCTCACTTGACGGCAATGCGGTATATTTCAGCCGCCTTCAGGATGTTTCAGCGAGTTTCAGTGTCACACTGAAACTGCCCGCAGCGGTAACCAAGGTCCGGGTGGTTTATGGGTCTATCGTTAAGGACATCAGTATTGTCAACAAGACAATCAAGTTTGATTACATCACGGCAGTTCCCGCTGCACAATAATCTCTGAGCCATGAAATCACTTGCCTATATTTTTGCTTTGTGGGGTTTGCTGGCAGCCTCTCCTGCTTTTTCGGTGGTCGTACCCACTGTGGTGCTTAACGCCGAGTACACCTTTCCGGGTTGGTCGCACACCGCTGCCAACCATCAGGCTTACGACAAGGCGTATTGCTGGGGCATGACCTCGGATATCTACTATAGTTCCTCATCCAAGATTTCCGGGACCTTTTCCGTGCAAACAGGTTCTCTGAATATCAACTCGGCACCTTCCTGGATTGCTTCGCCTTGGATTGATCCTGAATCGGGAAATATCACTGTGAGTGCCAAGATCTCGGGCACCAATGGTGTCCAGAACCGTAGCATAGAATTTTGGTACATTCCCTATAGTGCGACAGGAGTAAACTACGAAGGCACTCCCGTGCTCTTCTATACTTATTCCTGGACGACACTCAATACTACAGTCCGGGCAATCTCTGTGAGTATGCCTGCTGCTTTGGTCAACAGCCAGAATCTGTTCAAAATCAAGTTGAACTTCACTGGATTGGGTGGAAATCACTACATTATACTGGATAATTTGGTTTTGCCTGGTGCTTATATGTCCGACCCTACCCAGTGCGGAGCTAATCCCATGGTTACGGACACCGACGGGGATGGGGTGATGGATACTGAAGATGCTTATCCCAACGATGCTGCCCGCGCGTACAACTTGTATGTGCCAGCTGCAGGAAACGGCACCCTGTTTTATGAGGACCTTTGGCCCAAGGTGGGCGATTATGACCTGAACGATGCGGTGGTGGGCTATCGGCATCACATTGTGACCAGTGCGTCCAACAAGGTGGTCACCCTGAACTCCACTTACACATTGAAAGCTGTCGGGGCGGCTCTTGACAATGGCTTTGCCTTTCAGCTCGATGGTGTTGCTCCTTCGCGGATCACTTCGGTGACCGGTGTGGATGCCCAGAATCCGTCCTGGTGGACCAAGGCCGCTAATGGCACCGAGACAGGGCAGACCTCTGCCAATGTTCTGGTTTTTGATAACGCCCGCAGGGTTTTGCCGGCTCCATCCGGGGCCGAGTTCTCCAATACGGATTTGACAGAGCCCTACGTACAGCCGGTTTCCTATCAGGTGTCTGTCCAGTTTGCCGCCGGACAGGTGGATTATGGTACTGGTTTGTCTTTCAATCCCTATATGATTCTCAGGCAATTGCGTGGTCTGGAGGTGCATCTCCACGGGAAAGCTCCGAGTTCCAAGGCTGATGCGGACTATTTTGGGACCGAAGACGATGCCACCAACCCTACCGCAGGTGTGTATTACAAGAGCAAGGATAATCTTCCCTGGGGTTTGGATATTCCCAAGGAGATTCCTTATTCCCGCGAAAAGGTGGACATTGTCAACGGATATCTCAAACTGGCTCCCTGGGCTCAGAGCAATGGTGTCCTCTATCCAGACTGGTATGAACCGCTTCCCGGGTATCGGGACAACACCAAGTTGTATATCCGCTAGAGTGGATGGCGGTCTTGACGATCCGTGAGTGAAGGGTTGACAGAGCAGTCTAAAGGATATTCGCTTATCAGTCTTATGCCTGCGCTCCTTTGGGGGCGCAGGTCATTCTTCCGTGCAGTGGTATTTCTTGAGTTTATTGTTATATATTTGTTTCAGCGCATGTTGCTGTGTTTTTACTGAACTTATGAAGAAAATCTTGGTTACCGGTGGTGCCGGTTTTTTGGGTTCACATCTGTGTGAGCGTCTTTTGGAGGAAGGGAACGAGGTTATTTGCGTGGATAATTATTTCACAGGGCAGAAACGGAATGTGGTTCATCTTTTGAATCACCCGTACTTTGAGTTGGTGCGGCATGATGTAACCTTCCCCTTTTTTGTTGAGGTGGATGAGATTTATAATCTGGCTTGCCCGGCGTCACCGGTACATTACCAGCATGATGCCATCCAGACGGTGAAAACATCTGTTGTCGGTGCTGTGAATATGCTTGGGCTGGCCAAGCGTGTGGGTGCCAGGATTCTTCAGGCATCCACCAGTGAAGTGTACGGTGATCCCAAAGTGCATCCTCAGCGTGAGGATTACTGGGGACATGTGAATCCCATCGGTACCCGGGCCTGCTATGATGAAGGCAAGAGGGCCGCTGAGACCTTGTTCGTGAATTATCACCGGCAGAACCATGTTCGCATTAAGATTATCCGGATTTTCAACACCTATGGTCCCAGAATGCATCCAAATGACGGCCGGGTGGTGTCGAATTTCATCGTTCAGGCGCTCAAAGGAGAGGATATCACAATCTACGGGGATGGGTCGCAGACGCGGAGTTTTCAGTACGTGGATGACCTCATTGAGGGCATGATTCGTATGATGGCCTCGCGCGATGAGTTTACCGGGCCAGTGAATATCGGGAATCCCGGAGAGTATACCATCATGCAGTTGGCTCGTGAGATTATTCGCCTGACTGGCTCCCGCTCGGGCATCATTATGAAACCGCTTCCTTCGGATGACCCAATGCAGCGTCAGCCAGATATTTCTCTGGCACGCAAGGAACTGGACTGGGAGCCTAAGGTTCAGCTTGAGGAGGGTTTGCTCCGTACCATTGAATATTTTCGTTCACTGATGCACTAAAACACAAGGCATATGTTGATTGATTGGGAACGTTTCAAAGAGACTTATCAGTATTATGATAAGGAAGTGGTCGTCCAGATTATTGATATCTTCGACTCTGAGTTTGAGGACCGCTTTGCTAAAATGAAGGCCAGCTACTCAACCCGCCAGTTAGATGATCTGCGTTTTCAGGCACACAGCCTGAAGGGCGTAGTGGCAAATTTTATGGCCCCGGAAGTGTATGACCTGGCCCGGCAGTTGGAAGAGCAGGCCAAGCTGGGGAATGTTGACGGACTTGATTCCCTGTATGTCAGATTGTTTGAGAAAGCTTCCCAGCTCAGAAAAGAGCTTCTGGAGTATCGGAATCTTTGAATGGAGCTTTGTCTGTCTTGTTCGCTGTCGAAAGGCTCTTTTCAATCACAACAGATATTATTCAATTTATAATATGAGGAAATCCTCAGCGATTTCTGTTTTTGTTATTCTGTCTCTGCTCTTTACGCAAGCCCAGTCAAATTGTTTTGATGATTCTATCCGGACATATGTACAGTTCTTAGAGCAGCTCCATCAATCTCCTGTAGAATATATTGCCGGAAAATTTGATACCCACGACATTGTTGTTGTCGGTGAAGTGCACCAGAAAAGGGAATACTGCGAACTTATCTCTCAGGTGATTGTGACGGGGAAAATCAATTTCTTTGCTTCGGAATTCATTAAACATAGCAATACCGAGATAATCAATCAGATCGTTTCTGCTAAGGAATTTGACCGGGCCAAGGCGATTGATATTCTCAGGGATTATACTTGGCCCATCTGGGGTTTTGAAGAGTATCTTAACATCATTCATGCTGTCTGGGAGGTAAACTCAACCAGGGAGAATCAGCAGGATAAGATAAAGATTATCGCTCTGGATAGCGAATGGAGCCAATACGACAATATGTGTGGTCAGAAAAAATCGGAGCAGGAGTTATTTAAGCAGAATGTGGACAGGGAGGAGAATATGGTGAATGCTGTGAAGGAACAATATGCCGATGGTACAAAGATTCTGGTCCATATTGGTTTTGCACATGCCCTATACAAACTCAAGGGCCGGTTTGCTTCAGAGTTGTATTCAAAGTATGATCGGAAAGTTTTTACGGTGTGTCTCCATCAACAATTGGAAGGTGATATGTCCAAGATGACGCTGAGTAAGGATATTGAAACAGTCATGGCACGAAACGATGGCATATCGATTGGTTTCGATGTAGCTGGTTCTCCTTTTGCAAAGCTCAAAGATGCTAGTTGTTATTATTTCAGGGTTCCCCAGCAGGAATCACTCAAAGATATTGCCATGGGATATGTTTTCATCAAGCCATACTCACAGCTCCGAACTGTGACATGGATTTTGGACTTTGTCAATGAATCCAACTTTGAGAAGGCAAAGTGTGTGGCCATGAAGATGCGTTTCCTCAAGACAGAGCCAAAGACCGTTGGTGAATGCAACTCAGCAATGGCATTGTATTTCACCGGAGAGTAGAGATTGGCTCTGAGTGCCCACTATTCAGGGTGTGCTGCATTATCTCTACTCCCTCCCGGTTTTTGCCCTTCTGTAGCTAATGCGTCCGTTTCGTATCTCGGTAAGTCCCATGAGATCCTTGACGTTTATGCCTATCAAGTAGAATATCAGCATGAAGACATCTCTGTATCGTTCCTGATGCTGTTCGCATGGATAATCCCGGAGTGTGATTAATTCCTGAACGGAAAGGGACCTTTTGGGCGTTTCTTCGTTTTTGATTTTGAACCTGCGGAATGGGTACAAACTCTGAGGAACATCGCCCTTATTGATTGCATCATTAAAGACGGTACGGATGTTTCGGAGGTGAACGGATCGGGCATTCATGCTAATATCCTTCATGGAGTTCTCGAAGCTTTTCAACCAGGAATAGTCCACATTTTCAAACGGAAGCCCCCAAATTGCATCCAAAATGAGGCAAAAATGTACCTCCAGATGGGCTTGATATCATGAAAAAAGCCCGACATTATGGAGGTTTTATTTCCTTATTGTCAGGCTTTTAGGTGTCTTTTTGTGTCTGTGGGAGCAAAGGGATTCGAACCCATGACCCCCTGCTTGTAAGGCAGGTGCTCTGAACCAGCTGAGCTATGCTCCCGAATAGCATCGGTTTTCCCGAGGTTTGCGCGTGCAAAGGTAATGGGTTTTTTGAGTTTCCCAACAGGGAGAAAAAATTTATAGCACTTCAGCAACCACAAAGGTGCTCCCCCCCACATAAATGAAATCATCCTTTGTGGCGGCAGAACGGGCTGCCTGGAGGGCTCCGTGGACAGTAGTGTGGACCGATCCTCTCAGGCCATGTTCAGTGCCCATCTGGTGCAGGATTTCAGCAGGTAAGGAGCGGGGGGAGTCTGCCTGGGTAAAATAGTAGAGAGCCTGTTTGGGTAGCAGTTTTAAGATGGACGTGATGTCCTTGTCCCGGACCATGCCCAGCACAATATGCAGGTGTTGGTGTGGGGTCAGTAGCATTTGCTGTACGGTCCATTCTATCCCTGCGGGGTTGTGGGCCGTGTCGCAGACAATCAGGGGGGAGGTTCCGATGGTCTGCCACCTCCCCATAAGGCAGGTGTTCCGGCACACATTCGCCAGCCCTTCCCGAACGGCATTCTCTGGAATAGTCCATCCGGACTGTTGCATGAATTCTAACGCCGCATGAACCGTAAGGATGTTTTTTTGTTGATACAAACCGCTCAGGTCAGTGGCAAGGGTTCGTGCTTCCGCTTCGGTCGGAGCTTTTGGCATCCCGCACGTCTGTGTCCTATGGGTTATCCGGAAGTGTTGCAGACCGTTTGCGCAGTGCTGTGCAGCGACCTGATAGCGTTCATCGGCAAAAACGATCTGGGCGTGGTTATCACGGGCATACTTTGTGAATACCTCATTGGTCTGTGGATGTGATTCTCCTACGACAACCGGAACCCCGGGCTTGATGATGCCGGCCTTTTCGTTGGCGATCTCCCCCAGGGTGTGTCCCAGCAGTGCGGTATGATCCAGACTGATATTGGTGATGACCGAGAGGATGGGAGAGATGATATTGGTCGAGTCCAGACGTCCGCCAAGGCCGGTTTCCATGATGGCGATATCCACCCCGCATCGGGCAAACCAATGCAAGGCCATGGCTGAAGTCATCTCAAAAAACGAGGCATGAAGTTGTTCAAAGAGGCCAATCCTTTGATGCACATACTCCAGAACCGCAGCTTCGGGTATGGCTACCCCGTTCACCCGGATGCGCTCTCTGAAGTCGCGCAGGTGGGGAGAAGTGAACAGCCCGGTGCAATACCCTGCCGACTGCATAACAGAAGCCAACATATGCGACACAGAACCTTTTCCGTTCGTGCCGGCAATGTGAACGGAGGCATAGGACTCATGCGGATGCCCATCCTGCAGGTCCAGAGCCCTGGCGGTTTCCAATCCGGGCTTGTACGCGCTGGCTCCGGCACGCTGGAAGTCGGGGAGTGCGTGGTACAGGTAATGGAGTGTCTCAGCGTAGGTCATTCTGAACGGGTGTGTTGCTGGGCGAAAGTATCCGGGTGCGCCAGCGAAAGATTTCATACAAAAGTAGTGAGTTTTCGGGCAAAACCGATTATTTTTGTCGACTCACACCTTGGCTCATGTCAGTATTTCGTCTTCTGTTCTCCCGGAAATTGCCGCTGATTCTGCTCATCCTGACGGCTTGCGATGAGTATTGTGATCAGGGTACCACCGTGGCTATGGTGGTGGATTTTTATGATGAAACAGCCCAAAATAATCTTTCTCTGAACAAATACACCATGTCCGGGATTGATGCCCGCATTATGGATACGGTCATGTTGCGTCAGTACAAACGATTTGCCCTGGTGCCCCTGTCCAATAATTCGGACACCTCCCGGTATGTGCTTCAAATCGGGAATGCTCGTGAGGACACTTTGGTGGTAGTCTCCCGCAGACATGCCAGTCTGGTTTCTGCCGAGTGTGGCTGTGTAATGCTGGGCACTCTGGATACCGCCTTTCTGACACGGCCCTCGGACACCATTAAGGGCATTTTGTTGTTGAATCGTTCTGTAAACGTAGTGAGTTATCGAGAAGATACCGAACATGATGAAAATCTCCGGATACTTTTTTAGCCTGTTGCTGCTCTGCTCTGTAGCTTCTGCTTATGCTCAGGACAGCATCAAGCATGACATCGCGTTCATGCACGGATGGCGTCTGGGTGTAGATGTGTCCCGTCTGGCTTTGCCTCTGTTGTATGATGATGGTCGGGTTGGCATGGAATTCACACTTGACAAGCAGATCTCCCGTAATGGCTTTGTTACCGCAGAAGCTGGTGCTCTCCGGATGGATTCCAAGGAGCCCGGATATACATACAAGCTTGACGGAATGTATCTTCGTCTGGGTTATGACCGGAATATCATTCGGTTTCGGGAAATCGGCCTCAGGGATGTGGTGTATGTGGGTATGCGATACGGCGTTGCCCGCTTCAACCATGATCTCTCGGATATCATCATTCCTCCCGGTTACTGGGAAGGAGGGGCTGGAGGTTCCCTGAAAAAGGACGGTCTGATGTCCCATTGGATTGAGGCAGTGGTGGGCACCAAGGTCGAGTTAATGCGGAATTTCTACCTTGGAGCCGCTCTGAGAGGAAAGATCAGAATCGTTGCCCCCGATGATGACTATGTGGAGCCTATCTTGGTCCCCGGCTATGGGAAAGGCAACAAGGGGCTGGTGCTTTCATTCTCCTACACACTCTTATACACATTTGATCCTTCGGGGAAGAACCGTTAGTATGAAAACCATTGGGATTCTTTCAGATACCCACGGCACTGTGGATGCCCGGCTGTATGATTTCTTTGCTCCCTGCCAAGAACTGTGGCATGCCGGGGATATGGGAGGACTCGAAGTAGCCGATGAACTTGCTGCGTTCAGGCCCTTGCGGGGTGTCTATGGCAATATGGACGGATGGGATGTGCGTGGTGTGTACCCGGAGGTGCAGCGCTTTATGTGTGAGGATGTGGATGTGCTGATGGTGCATATAGGGGGATATCCTGGACGATATGAACCCACGGTGGAGTCCATGATTCGTGCAAAGGCTCCACAGTTGTTTGTCTGCGGACACTCCCATATTCTGAAAGTGGTGAACTGTCCACGCTATCATTTGTTGCACATCAACCCCGGAGCTATGGGATTCAGCGGGATCCATCAGGTACGTACTGCCGTCCGGCTGGTTGTGGACGGAGGTAGGATGCACGATCTGGAAGTTCTGGAATTGCCACGGAGCCGCACGTCACCGGGTGTCTCCTGACGGAATCCCTCAACTCATTTTTCGGTACGCGGCCTTGATTCCACTGACGATGGCTGCACTCAAGCCCTGATCTTCCATCTCGTTGAGACCCACGATGGTGATGCCCTTGGGGGTGGTGACCTTGTCAATCTCTGTTTCAGGATGGCTCTTGGTTTCCAGTAGCAATTTTGCGGTACCCAGCAATACCTGGGCAGTGATGTCCCGGGCCATATCGGGTTTGAAGCCGATTTCACACCCGGCAGTCATGCACGCCCGAACGTAACGCAGAGCAAAGGCAGTGCCGCAGGAACCCAGAACTGTGAAGGCATTCATCAGCGATTCATCAATGGGAATCACCATGCCCACCTTTGAAAGCAACTCTGTCACAGAGGCCTGTTCCTGTTCAGAGGTATGACGGCTACTCACACCCATCACAGAGGCATTCACTGCCATAGCGGTGTTGGGGATTACCCTGATGATCGGACGAACCCCGGTGATGGTCTCGATGTCCTGAAGCGTCAAGCCGGCGACAAAGGAGACCAGCAGTTGGGCAGAAAAGATGTTGGTGCGAATGTCCTGCAAAACAGTGGTGGCCAGGTGTGGTTTGACGCACAGAAAAACGATGTGGGCACCCCGAACGGCCTCGGCATTGGATGCTGAAGTCTGCAACCCCTGTTGGGACCATCTGCCGAGGACCTGAGCCGATGGGTCCGAAACCGTGATTTGTTCCGGGGCAAGTGCATTGGCCCGGAGTAGTCCTTCAATCAGGGCAGAGCCGATATTGCCTCCGCCGATAATGCAAATCTTCATGATGCCAGAGTGTTAAGAGTGATTAGTGTGCCCGGGTGTCCGCCTGTTTTCAGGAATGCTTCCGGACCGCAGATGCGTACCGCTGAAACACCCTTGCGCAGGGCATCAAAGGCATTCTCCAGTTTGGGTATCATACCCGCAGTGATGATGCCTTCGGCCTTGTATTGTAAAAACTGAGGTTCGTTCAGAGAAGCAATCACGGAGCTTTCGTCCGTGGCATTCATGAGTACTCCGGGTTTCTCAAAACAGTACACCAGGGTGGTCTGGTATTTTCGGCTCATGGCAATGGCCACGGACGATGCCATGGTGTCAGCATTGGTGTTGAGCAACTGTCCGGCTCTGTCGTGGGTGATGGGAGCAAATACCGGAACCAGCCCTTCGTCCACAAACCGGGCAATTCTGTCGGCAGGAATCAGGTCGGTATCTACATCCCCCACCAGACCGTAGTCCACGGTGCCGGCAGGCCTCTTGTGGGCGGGTACTGCACCTGCATCAGCTCCGGAAAGCCCCAGGGCATCACATCCCCGGGATTGCAGTGCACTGACGATGGATTTGTTAATCAGGCCGGCATAGACCATCACGACAATATTCAAAGTGGCTGGATCGGTCACTCTGCGCCCTTCGACCATCAGGGGTTCAATACCCATTCGTTTCATCAGAACACTGGCAATCTTGCCGCCCCCGTGTACCAGGGCACGGTGTCCGGGCATCCTGGAAAAATAGTCCAGAAGGCTCTCGAGCGAAGCCGGGTTGTCGAGTATGTTCCCGCCAATCTTGAGTATGGTGAATTCTTTCATGATTTCAATGCACGGTCAAGCTTGTCGAGGAACTGGTCTGCCTGGGACTTAGAGAAGGACAGGGGAGGAAGTAACCGCAACACATTCTTGTTTGAGGAGGTCCCCGTGAATACCTTGTGTTCTTCGATGAGTTTTTTGCGCAACGGGGCTATCGGTACGTCGAACTCCAGACCAATCATCAGCCCGCAACCCCGGACCTCTTTCAAGGCTGAGAATTTATTTAATGCGCCGATAAGGTAGCTCCCAACGGATGCAGCGTTGTCCACCAGATGCTCCTGTTCCATCACCTCCAGCACGGCAATCCCTGCAGCACACGCCAGATGACTGCCCCCGAAGGTGGTGCCAAGCAAACCGTATTTGGCTTCGAATACCGGAGAAATCAGAACCCCTCCGATGGGGAATCCGTTGCCCATGCCTTTAGCCGTGGTGATCAAGTCAGGCTCAATGCCACTGTATTGGAAGGCAAAGAACTTTCCTGCTCGTCCGTATCCCGATTGCACTTCGTCCAGAATCAGCACGGTTCCGGTTTCAGAGCAAAGCTTACGCAAGGCCTGAAGATAGGATGCCTGAGGGGTGTAGATGCCGGCAAGCCCCTGAATGCCCTCCACAATCAGGCAACAGTAGGCCTGAGTCTGCAACTCCCGGGTTGCTGCCTCCAAGTCATTGAGGGGGATCCTCGTAACATGGGCGGCAGAGTTAACGGGAGCACAAATCTGAGGGTTGTCGGTGGCGGTTACGGCTCCATGGGTTCGTCCGTGAAATGCCGATTTCATGGCCAGGACCTTGGCCCTTCCGTTGTGAAATGATGCCAGTTTGATGGCATTTTCATTGGCTTCAGCCCCAGAATTGCAAAGAAACAGATGGTAAGCGTCGCATCCGGACAAACGACCCAGTCGGCTGGCCAGTTCTTGTTGTTGGGGAATCAGCACAGAATTGGAATAAAACCCGATCTTTTCCAGTTGCTGGGTCAGAGCCCGGATATAGGTGGGGTGGCTGTGTCCTATAGAAATGACGGCGTGCCCCCCGTACATATCCAGATATTGATTTCCTTCAGAGTCGAAGATATAGCAACCCTCGCCCCGGACGGGTTCGATATTCAAAAGAGGATATACATCAAAGAGTTTCATGGTCGGAAAGATTAAAAAACAACAGACTTCAGGGAAAGCCCCGTCTTTTCGGGGATGCCGAACATCAGGTTCATGTTCTGGACTGCTTGTCCGGATGCTCCCTTGAGCAGATTGTCAATGGCCGAGGTCACAAGCACCATATCCCCGTGTTTCTCCACATGCACCAGGCACTTATTGGTGTTGACCACCTCCTTCATGCTGATTTCTCCATCGGATACCACCGTGAATGCGGCATCCCGGTAATAATCCTGATACAATGCCCTGAGTGAGGAGGTATCCAGACTGCAGGGTGTGTAGGCCGTGAGGAAGATACCCCGGGGAAAGTTCCCGCGTACCGGCAGGAAGTGCAGGCTGGGAAGTGGTCCCTGTTGCTGCTCCGACAAGGTTTTGCGAACCTCCTTAAGGTGCTGGTGGCTGAAGGCTTTGTACACCGAGATGTTGTTGTTTCTCCAGCTGAAATGGGTGGTTTCGGACAAAGACTGGCCTGCCCCGGTGGAGCCGGTGATGCCGTTGATATGCACATCCTCCCTGAGTAAGTTGGCAGAGGCCAGCGGCAATAGCGCCAACTCGAAAGCTGTGGCAAAACACCCCGGGTTGGCGATGTTTTGGGCAGCAATGATTTCACGCCGGTAGCGCTCAGGAAGCCCGTACACAAAGGTTCGTGATGTGCCTTGATGCTCAAAAACCGGGTTGTTCCGGAAATCCTGACTTAAATCGATGATTCGTACCGTATCTGGCAAGGGAGTGTTCTGAAGGAACTCCACCGCTTTGTTGTGACCTCCGCAGAGGAAGAGAACATCCACCTGGTCTGAAATCGTGTCGGTGAAAACCATATCCGTGTCTCCGAGCATATCCCGGTGGACTGACCAGACAGGCTGCCCGGCATGACTGTTGCTGTGTACAAACACAATGTCGGTTTGTTGATGCCGTATCAGTATCCGGAGCAGTTCTCCGGCCGTATAGCCAGCGCCGCCGATAATGCCTGTCCTGATCATGGTGTGTTTTTGTTGTTGGGTTTCACTGAAAAAATGTTGCGGAAGCGCTCCAGTACTTTCAGCTTCTTGATAAAGTTGAAGCGGTCGTGTTTGGCCGGGTCGTACAGCATCCCTGTACAGAGACACATCTTGCGGTTGTTGCGCATCAGGATATCATAGTTGACGCAGGCCTCACATCCCTTCCAGTAGGTTTCGTCATCGGTCAGCTCTGAAAAAGTGACCGGTTTGTATCCCAGTTCGGAGTTGATCTTCATCACAGCCAAGCTGGTGGTAATCCCGAAGATCTTGGCATCGGGATACTTCTTGCGTGAGAGCTCAAAAATCTTCTGTTTGATTTTTCGGGCCAATCCGCTCTTGCGAAACTCCGGACGGACAATCAAACCTGAATTGGCCACGAATTTGCTGTGTCCCCAGGATTCGATGTAGCTGAAACCAGCAAAGTGGTTTTTTTCGTCCAAAGCAATTACCGCCTTCCCCTCAGCCATTTTGCTGCGGATATATTCCGGAGACCGCTTGGCAATTCCGGTACCCCGGACCCTGGCGGATTCTTCCATCTCTTTGCATATTTCCTCGGCGTAAACGTTGTGTTTCTCGTTTGCAACCAAAATTTTGAAGGTCATTCCGGTAGGTATTATGTAAAAAGAACATTGCTATTCCGGAACCTTCGCCGGGTATCCGGATCAGCAATGCCTATATGACAGACAAAGATATAAAGTATGCACAAATTATGCACCAAAGCTATGCCCGGTTTGCTATTTTTTAGCTTGCTGCAGTGAAGTCGGATCTGGGCGGGAAAAGAGTGAGTACAACAGGAACAATACCCCTGCCAGGATGAATGGAATACTGAGTATTTGGCCCATGTGCAACGGCATCCCCGATTCAAAAGCCTCCTGAACATTCTTGATGAACTCCACCACAAAGCGGAAGCCAAACAGCAGCACCAGGAAAGACCCGAAGATCAAACCTGGGTTGGGGAGGTTTTTGTTTATTCGGTAAAGCCAACGCAGAAATACGTACAGCAACAGATAGAAAAGGGCCTCGTATATCTGGGTGGGATGTTTGGGTACCACTTCCCCGTTTCGCTCGAAGATAAATCCCCAAGGCAATGTGGTCTCGTGTCCGTATATCTCAGAGTTCATAAGGTTTCCCATCCGGATGAAGGCGCCGCCCAGCCCGATAACAATCACCACCCGGTCCAGCAGCCACAAAAATGGCCTCTTGACCTTCAGGGAAAAGAGATAGATGGCGGTAAAAATTCCCACAGCGGCTCCGTGGCTGGCCAGACCTCCCCTCCATATATACAGAATCTCAATGGGGTTTTGCCTGTAGTAATCGAAATTGTAAAACAGACATTCCCCCAGCCGTGCTCCTACAATGGTCCCGATGATAATATACATCAGAATGTTGTCAACGTCCTCGGTCTGAAACTGGTCGAACTTAAGGAGTTCCCTGAAGGCATAGTAGCACAGAATGAACCCCGTGGCAAACAGGACACCGTACCAGCGGATATGAATAAATCCCAGTGAAAGGGCTTCGGGATCAACGTTCCAGTGGATAAAGTCTAAGAGCATAGCGGTAGGGTATTGGGATAGGGGTTAGAATAGTGTAGCCTGTGTGGGGTTTCCGGCTTCGTGCTGAAGCAGCCACTCTTTTCGGGCCAGGCCACCGGCATAACCGGTGAGGGCACCTCCGCTCCCAATCATCCGGTGACATGGGATCAGGATGGCTACCGGATTTTTTGCGGCAGCATTCCCCACAGCCCGAATGGCCCTTTTGTTGCCCAGCCGCGCGGCAATTTCAGCATATGAGGCTGTTGCTCCAAAGGGGATGCGCTGGAGCTCTCTCCAGACCATCTTTTCAAAAGGAGATCCCTGCAAGGTGGTTTCGACAGAGAATTCGGTACGTCTCCCGGAAAAATATTCATCCAGTTCATCCAGACAACGTTTCAGCATCGGGCAGGGTTCTGCATGCTCTGAGTTTTCAGCATACTCAGAAGGGATTGTCCGTTCTGATGGTTCCGCCTGTGATGCCTGAACTGACGTTCGGGGAATGTTGCCCGAGAAAGCCACCGATAGGACGGCTTGCTCTGTTGCCTGAATTACAAGTGTGCCTATGGGAGATGAATAATAACCGGAGTATGTCTGCATATTGTTTGGGGCTGTTCAACAAAGGTAGGCGTTCTGGCTGAAAAACCAATATTGGTAGCCTAAATCCCGGCAGGAATCACTCCGGCAACCGTTTGGGGCGTTTCGTCACGCAACTTTCCCCGTTCAGCATCTTTGTTTTGGCCGGGAATGCTC
>DFUR01000041.1 GCA_002380425.1 Bacteroidales bacterium UBA4181 | reverse complement strand
AAAAAGACGAGTTTCCCGTCACAGCTGCGAAGCAAAGTCGAGCCGCCCCGCAGCCCTGTTGAGGACCTCGCTGTGCCCTGACACCCGCAGCCCTGTTGAGGACCTCGCTGTGCCCTGCCCTCCGTAGCCCTGTCGGAACACACTCGCCTTGCGACTACTTTATGATAATACGACTCCCCGCCGTTCTGGCCGTGAACTCGGGAGCATAGAGACACTGGATGGAAGTAATCCCGTTTGAAAAGCGACCCTGATGTGTAGCACGCAGACGGTACTCAAACACACGGGTACCCACAGGCAACTGCTCAATGAAAAAGCTCGTGGCCACATCACCTGGACTTTCGTAGTACCAAAGTCCATCCTGATACTTGCTGCGGGAGAGGACACCCAGAGGCTCCAGCCCGGCACCCCTCATATCCTTGAGGTGAACGTATTGCAGCACCTGTTGATTGCGGATAATCAACCGCACAGAAACTACATCGCCCACCTTAACCGGATCGCTTGGTCTGATAGCTTTCAGCACCCCGTTCTCGACCAGAAAGTATTCTTTTTCGATACTGAGCGTGGTAGCTGTCTGGGGCAGTTTGTCGGAGTCCTCGGTGTATTGCCAGTAGAGCCCTCCCCACACCGGATTCTTGTTGGGATTCACGATGGTGAGGTGTGCGGGCAGGGACTGAAGAGCCGTAGAGTCCCAGGTCACTTTGAAATATCCGTTCCCGGTCTGGGGATGAATCTCCTTACCGGAGGCCCTTTCCAAAGGGAATTGAGACCCGGCAGTCCGGCCTATGGTGATTTCAGGCAATACAGCCTCACTCACAGGATTATCCTCCATACACAGCAAGGAATAACAGGCAGAAAGGGCAGCACTGAAGTTCCAGTCATTGGTCCGTTTGTTTTTCAACAGCCACAGGTTGATGTCGCTCACGGCCCCGGGGTCCTTGGCCACATCGGCATACACCTCAGCAAGCAGAGCCTGGATCTCGACAGGGTTGTCATACCAGAATCCTGTTTGCTCCAGAGTCTGAGCCCAGAACATCCCGTCCTTTTTATTCCGGGTGGCCCGTTCGGTCAGCGAACGGACAATGCCGAGGGCCACTTCTTTGTTCCCCGACCGCTCCAGTACCAGCGCGATGATCGCCTGTTCGCATAATGAGCGCGTGTTCCACTCTTTTTCCACCTTCTGCATCAAATAGCGATACACATCCGTCTGAGGTACGGATTCTGAAAAACTCCGGACATACAGATAGTGTACGGACCAGTAGGAAAGAGGGAACGAAATCCCCGAAGAAGGCGCCCCGGAGGAAGATGCCCCAGCGGAAGAAACCGCGGAACGAAAATCCTCGAATGTCTTTTGCCACATCCGGTCCAGATAGGAAGATACCTTGGAGAGCATGGGGGCGGCCTGATTCATGATGGCCCCGGAGATCATGCCGAGCTTTTGAAGCCGAACAAGTCCGACAGCAACAATCTGGGAACAGTACTGGCTTGAAGGCATCCCTGGGAACCAGGCCATCCCGCCATCCGGGTTTTGCATCTTGCTCATTTTGGTGAGAGCTTCTTTTTGTTCACTGGAGATCGTTTCCGAGTCAAACAGGTTACTGATCTGCTGCATTTTTTCGGCAGTCTTGCGGGCTGTCAGCAACCAGGGCGTTTCCTGCAGCAGGATGTCCTTGAGCTCCGGATTTTGCTCCAGTTTGGACAAAAAGGCCGTTGTATCAGGTTGTTTTCTCCAAAGTTCGAATGCTTTTCTCAGGGCCGGGTTTCTGTTGGCAATGCCCGAGGCCATTGAATTGATGACAAACCGGTTATACACATAATCCAGACAAGCCCGGGGAAGTTCCACCTGGTAGGGCAAGGTGAGAACGACATCCCAAATGGGATTATAGGTCATGTCATAGGCAAAGTTGCGGGTTCGGAGCGTGGCGGAAGGCATATCCTGCTGTCTGGAAAGGGGTTCAAATACATAATGCTCTATTGCCTGGGCTCCCACTGCAAAGGGAAGCGTTTCAGTGACCAGAATCTGTCGGGAAAGAACTGGAACAATCTTTTCCTCTCCGTCCGAGAACTGTTCTGTGCAAACTATGGTTCGGACGCCTACAGCCGGGAGCTCCCGGGGAACAGCCAGTTTCCATTCCACGGTTTCGCTCCTGTCGCCCGGTACCTCAATCTTGTGCGAAACGGCACTAAGCAGCATGCCGCCCACCGTCTTGTCTGTGGAGGGGTCAAATATCTCCATGGTAACGGTCCCAGCACAGAGAGTGTCGGAACTGTTCCGGAGGACTGCCCTCAGGGTGAGGGTATCTCCTTCTCTGAAGAACCGGGGCGTATAGGCACTGATGGATAAGGGCAGCGAGGTGGTGAGTGTCTTAACAATCCGGGCATATTCGGCGGTTTTGGTATGAGCAAACCCCAAAAAGTTCCACCGGGTCAAGGATTCAGGCACCACGAAATCAATGTGGACAGTTCCCGTAGAATCAGCGCGTAACGAAGGTTTGAAGAACGCAGTCTCTTCGAAGTTTTTCCGGATAACCAGTGCCCCAGACGAATGCTGCATCTCCCCGGATGCCTCCCCATCCGATTCCCAATTGGATGAGGCCGTCCCTCGTATCCGCACATTTGACAGGCCTGACATCCGAACGTCGTCGGGATCAGCGACAAGCACACCCAACATAGGTTCCTCAACGCCTACATTCATTCGTTGAACCTCATCCAATTCCTCAACATAAACACCCTCTTTGTCAAACGCTTGCACAAACGCTTGCGCAAAGCTACACAGAGACCCCAGTAAGGGATAGGAAGGATTCCATCTGGGGGACAAAGCCCTCTGGTTGTAAAAGGCACGGGAGAGCGGGGCCCTGCTCGAGTCCCAGAGTATAGATCTGATATAGGGCCGGTGTCCTGCAGGCAGCATGGAAGGCCAGGAAAAGGAGGTGAGCTTATCCAGTGAGGCATCATACATTGAGGCCACCATCTCGGCGGCAACGGCACCCCCCGCGGGGCTTTTAATGCTAATGGATATCAACTCCCTGCCGCCCGGGGTCATGTTGCTGCGAAAGCGTTCCACCCGGAGCTGAAGCTTGCGGGAGGGGGCATTGGTGGTGAGTGTCGCAGACTTGTGAAATATCTCCCCTTCCTGCATAAGAAGAAAATGGACCGTCTGCTGTTTATTGATGTACTCTTTGCTGAGTGGGATTCGCAGAACCTCAGGAGTCTGGCCCGTTTTGATCAACTCCTTGCTAACAATCTCGTTATCCACCTGATGCTCGAACAGCACAACAGAGTTCCGGATGCCTGCCGCCACCCGGAATTCCGCAAATTCCCCGGGTTCTCCCGACACTTTCATCGGGGTAATCCATTCGTCCATACTCAAAATGGGGGTGGGTTTGGGCCCGACTATCCGGAAGAAAAGATCATCGTAATACCGTCCTGTTCCGTTCACCCTCTCTTTATTAACGGAGGAATCCAGCAGGCTTATCCGCACTCTGTAAAATCCCGGGGCAAGGTTTTTGAAGTCGGGAATATTGGTGCGCCCATTCCTTTGTGTGGCCACGTCCGTCCCAAAGGCCCTTTCTCCGGAGGGGAGGGAACGGATGCTCCTTTCAGTCTCCATATCGTATATCCGCGAAGGAAACAGTTCACGGAATGTTGCTTCGGGGATTCTGTTTTTGCCCGGCATATTGAGGATTCCACCCAGAAACCTAATTTTTTCGGGGACCACCAAGGGAAACACTTCCACCAGTACCCGACCCGGAATGGGTACTGCGGACCAATTGTTCGTCCGCACCAGACAATACACGGAATCACCGGGGAGAAATACAGAAGGCATTTGGGAGTCTATCAAGATCCCGCCCCGACTGCTGACGACTGATGTCTGTTCTGTGACAGATTCCCCGGAACGATCGGTAACAGTTACGTTGAGGGTAGAATGAACCATCTCCGCATTCTCTGGCAATAACGGTGCACGCAGAGGAATTAAAAATGTTCCGTCCTCCCCAACGGATACATATCCGGACACCTGAGGGCCCTCAGGTGCTTCCTCAAAGAGCGACACTACCAGCTTATGGCTAAGGGCATAATGCACCTGCGCATCCTCAAGTGCCTGTCCCGAAAACGTCCGGGCTATCCCTTTGATAACGATACTGTCTCCGGCGCAATAGGCTGTTTCAGGGCCACTAAGCGTGAGTTCAAAGGAAGGCCGTTTGTATTCTTCGATATTGATGTTGGCACTCCCGTAACTGGTCTGAAGGACATACTGCCCTTTGAGCTGGTTTTTGGGTGCCTCAAACGATCCGCTGATGGACCCGAATTCGTCCGAAGTAAAAGTCTTTGAGGCTACTTCCTGAGAGGCCGGGCCACGCAGTCTAACGGTCACCCGAAACCCTCCAACCACCTCAGGGTTATGCACATTAGCATTACGTAGCACCCCTTTGAAAAAGATGGTCTGCCCCGGGCGGTAGATGCCCCGATCGGTGAATAAGGTGAGTATGGGCGTTGTCCTTTGATTGTTTGTCACGCGCCAGGCATTCGACAAATTCATCATCAGGGTGTCCTGCTCCCTGACAACAATTAAATGCGAACCGTCAGAGTTGCCCGGGAAGGATAGGAACCCCATCTCATCTGTGGCCAGAAGCGTGAAAGTCGGAGTGAAAGTGGCTGACAGAAAACCAATCTTCGCGTGAACAACAGGGACTCCGTTATGGCGCCGGACTACATATAGTCCCCTTTGCGAACCAGAAATACAGTTTCGGAGGAACGCATGCATATTGGAAACCGTACAGGTGGTAAATCCTGTGTTCTTTTGATTCTGCGCATCCGGATGCCCGCAAGAGGCAATAATGAGATATTGTCCCAAAGGCAGTTCGTCCAGCACAAACTCGAAGGATGTTGCAAGATAGTCCGGTGTTCCGGGAAGGACGAAATCCTGTTCCTGAATGGGGGCACGGTTCCACAGGGCTTGCACCAGGCCAAGCTGTACAGAGTCCTTTGGACGATCCTGAAAATAAAGGGAGAGGTCCAGTTTCCGGGAATCCATCATGACCTTCTCCCGCACACTGACGGGGATGATCCGGACATGGAGGGAGTCGGCATTCCGAAACCTGATGACCGACTGGATTTTTTCTCCCGGCAGGGAAATATCGGGGACGGAAAACTGTTCCAGCTCGCACCTGGTGATATACCATTCCAGTTCCCGGCAATACGCTGCCACCGGCCCCTCAGGATGCTTCTGAAGGATATCCCGGGACACCGCCAAACTTGAAGCGGACTCCCCTCTCTGAAAGAGCCACTCTGCCCGAGCCGCCTGAATCTCAGGCAGGACAGGCAAACCGTAGGCTCCCCCGGCCAATTGTTCCAGAGATTTCTCGTATAACTTTCTGAAAGATGCAACAGGATAAAGAGACTTAAGGTACTGAAGCCGCTGGAAGTGACTCCAGACATCGGCCTCTGTCAGGCTCTGCTCCGTATGATACCGTGCAAGGCGCTGGAATATCTTAAGAATGAGAAAAGTCGGATGCCGACCGTCCTTTTCATCAAGTTGGACTCTGGCAAATTCCTGATTCGTTCCGTACCATTCCGGCTTATGGTCGAGCCTTTGGAAAGTGGTATAATTAGCTACTTCCTCGATTAAATCAACTGCTTTGAGCGCAAGCAGATCAAAAAGCGTGGGCTCAAACCTAAGGTAGGATTTGTCGCCGATGAGCAGGGAAGCATATGTCTCAGAAGAAATGGATTGCAAATTTTCTTCATCCAGAAGAGAGGACATACTCTCGGAAAATATTACTTGTTGAAACCGCGCCATATTCCAGGTGCGGATGTCTGTACTGCTGTCTTGCTCCAGAGCGGTCCTACTACGTATGACACGGGCCTGCACCTGACAGTATGAGATATAGAGGTCTGCCAGCATCGAGTGTCCGATAGCCTGAGCTGCAGGGCCATATTTCGGGAGAGATTCTTTGAGCCGGCAAACCAGTTGGAGGAGACTGTCGGAGTGCATCGCCTGATAGGCACATATGAGTTGCTGCCAGGCCTTGCCCACCATCGCATCATTTCGCTCCTTAACAGCCTTAGCCAGCAACTCATACCCCAATGTTTTAGCAGATTCAGGTAATTTTTGGCCAAGCAGGGAATCCATCCGGGCCCATTGAGCAGAATAACCATCGACAGAGTCGGCATGAGCCACTGACAACTGAGGACCAGAAGCCCCCCAAACAAACATCAAGGACAAAACAACCAGGCGACAATAGCCAATAATGTGTAAGACTCTGATAAATCGGTTCTTTAAAGATGTCATAGCAGCAGTCAGTCAAGTGATACTACAAATATATAATTTTCTAACGGACTATGAAATCCCTGAGCTACTGCTCCACCACCCCCTGGTCAAAAGTGAGGATGTTGTGACGCCAGTGTTCGGGGATGGGAAAACTTTCCTGCCGGGCAGCCGAAAAGCATACCAGCACCGCAGAACAGGTAGAGAGAATTTCACCGGTAGCTTCTTCCACCAGCCGGTGTTCCATGGTAAAACTCTTCTTCCCCAGCCGGGACACCCTGGTCTCTACCAACAAGTGGGTCTTCATGTAGATGGGGCGCAGATAATCAATCTTGACGGAAGCACCCACTACCCCCAGATTCTGGTGGTCCATATCGGGCAGGACCTCATCGAAGTAATGCAGTTTCCCCTGGTCAAAATAGTTTTGGTACACCGTATTGGACACATGGCCCATGATGTCCACATCATTGAACCGGACCTGAATGGGTACAATACTCCGAAATACGGCAGAGACAGAGGCAGGGGCAGGGGAAGCAGAAGGATGGGACATAGTCGGAGATGATTGGAGGGTGATGGGGGAATGAAACTCTGCGTACGGATGAATGGTAGAAAATAAAGTCGGTCAGGGTGTTTGGATGGTGCCGTCGGGAGCCATCATGATGCGTGAAAGGGGAATCCTGCGGGCCGATTTGCTCAGGGCCAGCTCCGCCAGACGATACAAGCCTCCGCAACAGGGAACAGTCATGGTGAGCACCGTGAGCGAACGAATGCCCCCGTGGTCAATCATGGTACAAAGTTTGGTCACATACTCCTCCTGCCTGCCGTCCAGCTTGGGGCAGGCAATGGCCAGCACGTGGCCTTGAAGCAAGTCCCGGTGGAAACCACCCGAAGCAAAGGCGGAGCAATCGGCCGCCAGCAACAGGTGAGAACCTGCCAGCCAGGCAGAGAGAGGATTGATCAGGTGAAGTTGCACGGGCCAGTGTGTGAGCGCAGAGACATCGGCTGCCTGGGGTGCGACCTTGAATCCTGAGGCTGTCTCTTGTGACCGGGGGGTTCCCGGTGCTTGACACGAGGGGATATCCGGTGCCTGACCGGGAGAGAGATGTTGCGCCACGGCTTGCTGGTCAAATCCGGCAGTTTCCTTTTCAACAAGGCGAATGGCGCCCAGTGGGCAGTCACCGATGCAGGCTCCGAGTCCGTCGCAATAGTCCTCCCGAACCAGAGCAGCCTTTCCGTCCACCAGACGGAGGGCTCCTTCGTGACATCCGGTAATGCACTTCCCACAGCCATCGCACAAGTCCCGGTCAATCTCAATTATCTGCCTGATCATAAGATAGTTTTCTGCTTCAGGACAAAAATCATTCCGCAATTCCTTACTGTTTCAAACCAAGCACCTCCCTGAAGAAGGCCATCCGGGTAGCATACCAGCTACGGGGCACTCCGTGGGCTTGCTCGGGAGCCACCAGATACTTCTTGGGAGCCGTAATCAGGTTATACCCGGAGAAATTGGTATGCGGAGGGCACACATCATCCTGAAGGCCTACGGACATGAAGATGGGACAACGGATGAGTCCACAGAAATTCTTCACATCAAAATAGGTGAGTAACTGGTAGATGTCCTCCCACGACCTTCCGGGATTGCGACTCATGTAGGTCTGGAACGAACGGTAGGGCCAGGGAACAATTCTGAAATAGTCCCGGTAGTCAGACAAAAAAGGAATGGTGGGAGCTGCCGCCTTGATGCGGTGGTCCAGCGCACAAGCAACCAGGGTGAAAGCCCCTCCCTGACTGCCTCCCTCGGCGACAATCTTACTGGTGTCCACTTCCGGACGGGAATACAGGAAGTCAATGCCCCGGATGAGATCCATGAAAGCCCCCCTATAGTAATAGTCTTCCTTGCGCTCCAATCCCCAGACAATCCAGTCTCCGTAAGGATTCTTCGCTTTCTGGATGCCCTGTCCGCGCACCGAGAGAATCAGTTCACAGAAATCCGCATTCCCATTAGGGCTGGGAATGTAGGGCTCCGAACCATATCCCATGAACCCTATCAGTGCCGGATATCGCCCACCCCCCTTGGGAACAGCATAAAACCCTTCGATCATCACATTACCGAACGACTTCATCTGGACATGATAGATCTGTCGGGCGCCGTCATACTGCGGCATGGACTCCGTGCGGGCCTCCATGGGCACCTGGTCAAGTTGCCGGCGGGTTTCGGCCCAGAAAGCTTCAAAATCGGGCCGGGCATCCCTTGGGGAAACAATTTTCTCCGGCTCGTATCCTACCTGGAACGAAGTTTTCACCAACTCTTTCCCCGCGGACTCTACCCAAGCTGTGCAGCGGTAGAAACCAGGCGCCACTCCGGTAAGGTCAAACGCCTGCGAAGTAATCGTCTGCACCCCGGCGGGCAAGCCGACACTCATCTCCCGGACCGGGACATAGTCATCGGTGGTCACTTTCAGACACAGCCGGGCAGAGCCAGAAAATCCCTGACGGGACTCCACACGAAACTGCACCCGAACCGTATCAGGGGCCAAGAATACCCAGTCCGGATCGGCAATCACAGGGGAAAGGGTCGTCCCGTTGGCTGAAGCCACTCCCTGGGCGGCCACCTGGGGGAAACTCCCAAGAACAAGGACAAAACACAGAACAGAACAAACAATATTCTTCATATCAGTTCATTGAGCGCAACACAAACGCAAAAATGTTAAAAAATCCTAAGATACTGTGGCAAACCAACCATTTTTGTCATTTAGGGCTATCTTTACCCTGCGGCTTTCTCCGGGAAGCCAATATACCTCAAATCCCTGAAAATGAAACACTTTAACATTACTTCACGAATTTCTGTCCTGCTTTGCCTCCTGATGATGAGTGCCGCAACGCTCTCCGGACAGCGCATCATGGAAAATCTGGGCCGGGGCGTAGTCGCTATCCAGCCCGAAGCCGGGAAGGTATTCATCAGTTGGCGAATTCTGGGCACTGACCCCAAAGACATCGGTTTTAACCTGTACCGCACCACCGGAAACGGAAGCCCGGTAAAAGTCAACGAGCAGGTGCTCAGCGGCCCCACCCATTTTTTGGACACCCGGGCCGATCTGACCCAGAGTAACGCCTGGTTTGTCCGCCCTGTACTTAAGGGCAAGGAACAGGCAGCCAGTGCCTCCTTCAGCCTTCCGGCGAATGCTCCGGTCCGCAATTATCTGTCTATTCCCATGAAAACTCCAGAAAGGTACAGCCCCGGTGATTGCTCTGCGGGAGATCTGGACGGAGACGGAGAATATGAAATCGTAGTGCATATGTCCGGCAGGGGGATTGACAATCCCTCCAACGGGGTCTCGGATATTCCCATTTTCCACGCCTACAAACTCGATGGTACCCTGCTCTGGGAGATCAACTTGGGTAAGAACATCCGCGAGGGGGCCCACTACACCCAGTTCATCGTCATTGATATGGACGGGGACGGAATTGCCGAATTTGCCTGCAAAACCGCCGACGGAACCGTGGACGGAAAGGGGAAAGTTATCGGAGATGCGACCAAGGACTGGAGAAATCTCACCACCGGAAAGATTCTGGAAGGTCCGGAGTTCTTCACGGTATTTGACGGTAAAACCGGTGCCGCTCTGGCCACCACCGATTATGTGCCCAATCGCTATCCCACCAATGGATGGGGGGGTGTCGGAGGCAACGGAGGCAATGATGACAACGGCAACCGGGTGGACCGGATGCTGGCCTGTGCCGCCTATCTGGACGGAAAGCTTCCCAGTGTGGTGATGTGCCGTGGCTACTATGGACGTTCCGTGCTGGCCGCCTGGGACTGGAGAGGGGGCAAGCTCAGTTTGCGCTGGGTGTTTGACACCAAGGACGCCGCGAACCCTTACTCGGGACAGGGCAACCACAACCTGAGTGTGGCCGATGTGGACAACGACGGGAAGGATGAAATTGTGTATGGTTCCATGGTCGTGGATGACAACGGAAAGGGTTTGTTCACCACTGGCTTCCGCCATGGGGATGCCCTCCATGTGGGCGACCTGGATCCTACCCGTCCAGGACTGGAAGTATTTGGCATCCACGAGAATGAAACCAACGCCACCGGCCCGGGCGCAGCCTTGTTCAACGCCCTCACAGGCGAAGTGTACTGGAAGGGTGCTGAAGGCAGGGATGTGGGACGCGGTGTCGCTGAGGATATTGACCCCGACAACTATGGTTCCGAAATGTGGTATTCCGGCTCCTCTGGCCTGCTCAACATGAAGGGAGAACTGATTGGCGACAACCCTCCCTCCACCAACTTCCTCATCTGGTGGGACGGTGGCCTGACACGACAATTGCTGGACGGGAACCGCATCACCAAATACAAGATGGGCACCCTCCTGGAGGCTGTTGACTGCAGCTCGAACAACGGTTCCAAGTCCACCCCGGCACTGAGCGCGGACATCCTTGGCGACTGGCGTGAGGAGTTAATCCTCAGGACCCGGGACAACAAGGAGTTGCGCATCTTTGTCAGCACCATTCCCACGGAATACCGCACCTACACCCTGATGCACGACCCTCAGTACCGCATGAGCATTGCCTGGCAGAATGTGGCCTACAACCAGCCGCCCCACCTGAGTTTCTGGCTGGGTGCCGGTATAGATAAAGTGCCACAGCCCAATATCAAACTTGCGGGAAAGAAATAGGGGAAGAGAAAACTACGGCCGGGAAGCAAACGGGAAGTATCCGCAGCAGACTCGAATTTGCAGCAAAGAATGCTGCAGGAAGCCGCGTCAAATGACGGATGGCAGCAGGTACGGAGCCCGGTACTCCCGGCTCAGCATCTGGTTGGCTTCCTGGGCGCAGGAACCCGTGAAACGCTCTGCAACCGGGTCAAACTCCAGTTGCTGTCCCACCCGGTAAGAAATATTCCCCAGATGAGCCAGTGCAGACGACAAATGAGCTGTCTGCACTGGTCCGTTTTGGAGGCTCATATCCCTGGCGCGTATGGCCTCGAACCAATTTTGGAAATGCAGCGCCTGTTCTCCTTTTTCACTCCGGGACGGGCCTTTTTCGCGGCTCTGTCCCAGATAGGTCTCGTAGGTATCATAGCCCTTGATGACCATATACCCCTTGTCCCCGTAAAAAATATTCCCCACTCCGGCACCGTCCTCAAGGTTGGTACACCAGTTGCGCACTTCAAACTGAATCATCTTCTTTTCCGAAGGATAATGATAGACAGAAGTCTGTATCTCCGGAACTTCCTTGCAGTCATCCCACAGGAACTTTCCACCCATGGAGGTGATCCGCTCGGGCAGTTTTTCAAGCCCAAGACCCCACAGACACAGGTCGGTCTGGTGGATGCCCTGATTCCCCACATCCCCGTTGCCATAATCCCAGTGCCAGTGCCAGTTGTAGTGCACCAGATTCCGGGTGAACGGCCGCATGGGAGCCGGCCCGCACCACAGGTCATAGTCTAAACCCTCCGGGATGCGCGACACCCCCTGGTCACCAATATCCGGGCGCCAGCGGTACACAAGCCCCCGGGACATATAGACCCGGCCAATAAGCCCATCCCGTAGATGCCCGATGGCTTCGCGGATGGCTACGGAGCTTCTCAGTTGTACTCCGTTCTGGACAATCCGGTTGTACTTGAATGCGGCCTCGGTCATCTTGCGCCCTTCGTAGATATTGTGTGTGGCGGGCTTCTCCACATACACATCCTTCCCGGCCTGACAAGCCAGAATGGTCTGGAGGGCATGCCAGTGGTTCGGGGTAGCCAGGGTGACGGCATCAATATTCCGGTCGTCATACAAACGCCGGAAGTCCTGCTCCACGGCCACCTTGTGGCCATATTTCTTCTCAAACTCGGCAGCACGGGCCATCAGCACCTCCCGGTCCGGGTCGCAAAGGGCAACGACTTCCACCTGCATAGACGAGAGCTTCATGATCTCCTCAATATGCGATTTGCCTCGCCCGTTCACCCCCAGGACCGCAACCCTGATTCGGTCATTGGCACCCCGGACTCCGGGGGCAAGAACTGTCGGGGCCTCACGCCCCTGAAGCACCGAAGGCACCGCTGCCAGAACGGCCCCGGCTGCGGCGGTTCTCAAAAAGGCTCTCCGGGAGTTCAGATCTGTATGGTTTATCGTATCCATCATTGAAAACGTTTGACCCATTGGTTGATTTGCGCATCGTCCATATCTCCTGCGATAAGCACTTTGTGCCTGAAGGAGATGCTCTGTCCTGGCAGCAGCTCCACCTTGACTTCGGGAACATTCCGGTCAAAACCGCGGCCCCCGAGATTGTTCACCGAGAACAGCCCGTACCCCCGGGCATGGTACCATCCCGGATAGTTAGGATTGCCTGGGTGGTCCATGATGACAATCGTGATGACTTCCCCCTCCTTGACGGCCCTCAGGGCCACCCAGGGACTGCGGGTCCCCCACACGGCAGCTCCGGAAACCCCCTCTGCATTGCGATAAACCCCGTTCACGCCCTCATTGTTGAGCGTCTTCTCTGTCATCTCGCGCCCACTGGCATCGAGCAACAGCTCAGGAGCTGTGAGCGGCTCTTCAAAGGCCCGGTCCACCCTGAGTCCCAGCATGCCCTCCTTGCTTTCGGTGAGGGTGACCTTCTCCACCGCCTTCAGTACCGTGATCCTTTCAATACTCCGGATATTGCCTTCCCCGGCAAAGAGGTACTGGGCCTCTTCCTTCATCAGGACCTTTCCCTGCACATCCACCCAATCGGTAAGGAATGCCAGCCGTCCCCTGCGCTCGTCCATTGCGGAGAATCCCCGGAACAGAATGGTGCCATACCGGGGTTTATCGGCAGGTTTGATGGCAAAGGAATTGTTCCAAAAATCCAGCTTGTTCACATCCCCGAAGTTGAACCACAAACCAACGTGATGGGGATGGTCCACCCGTTCAAAGGGACGGTTATCCAGAGGATAGCCCCGGGTAACAAACTTTCCGGAGGGAGTCAGAATGGGGTACAGACATTGCTTCTCCAAATTTTCCGGATAGATGAAACAGGTGAAGAGGGTGCCGCCTACCCCTACCTCCACTTTCCTGGCGGTCTGGTCATGGTGAAATGTGACCCGCTCTCGGGAGAAACCGGGGATAATGGTGAGTAGGGAGACAAATGCCCACAAAACAAGGATGGTCTTGCTCATAAAGGGATGATTAACAGTTTCTATCCGCAAGATACAAAAAAACCTGTATCCCACCCTGCCCAGACTGCACCACCCAACCTGAACCTTACCAACGGCACCGCTCGACCTGCCTGCCCGAAGAGGAAGCAGCCGTTACTTCGACCAGAATAGCAGCTATTATTGCTCCCTGTAGAGCATCGGGATACTCAGAAATACCAGGGCAGCGAGCAGGGTTTCGGCAAGGAACAAACCCCGGTAGGTGAAATGCTGGGCAATGAAACCACCCAGGACAGCCATGACCAGCCCGCTGAACAGGGTAACCACAATCTGGAGCGTAAAATCGGTGCCCTCCCTGCCAGGCCGGACCACATCCATCGAGATGGTATAGATGGCAACCATGCCCATGCCATAGGCCGCCCAAAGCAGGATGACCCCGGAATAGAGCAGGGCTCTGGTCAAAGGCAATGCCGAGATGCCCAGCAGGCATAAGGACGCCAGCACAGCCAGCAAGGCAAAGAGTCGGAGCGAGGATGCCCGCCCCAGTCTTTTGATCAGGAACCCGCCCAGGAAAGCCGCAAGGGCTCCCGCAGAAGTGCCCACGATGCCGGTCATAAGCCCTATTTCGTTCACCGAATATCCAACATCTACCAACATGGGCCTGAGCATGGTCATGGATCCGGTGAGGCCGGTGAAGTACAAAGCCAGCAGAAGGCACCGGCGGAGCATGCCCTTTTGCCCAAAGAACCGCCACAAATCACCAAACGAAGCCCGGGCTACGGGCGCAGAAGAAGTGTCGGGCAACGAAGGAAGAAACCACAAGGGCAACAGGGCGGCTAAAACAAAGAGGGCCATAGCGTACAGCAAGCCCGACCACCCCCATGAAGGCAACAAAATCAGCAGAAGCCCGCCTCCGAGAAGGGCACCAAGGAAGCCACCTGCAGTCTGAATGCTGTTCCCCACACAACGTTCCCCGCTGTGGAGCATCCGGATGGCCAGCGCATCGGTGGCCACATCCTGAGTGGAGGAAGCCAACACCGACATAAACATCAGGGCAACAATCCAGGGCAGATGATCTCCTGGGTTGAGGGTACTCAGACTGAGAATCATCCCGGCGTAGCACAACTCACTGCCCACAATCCATCCCGTGATGCGCTTCCAGCCCTGGCCGGTACGGTCCACCAGCGGAGCCCACAAGAACTTCAGAATCCAGGGCAGTTTGACCAGTTGAAGCATCCCGATGGTCTCCAAATCATAATGCTCCTGGCGCATAATCACCGGCACCACCGTGGTGAAGAAACTCATGGGCACCGCCTGGGCCACATACAGGCCCAGGAGCACCGTCCATTTTTTTGAAGACAACATCCGAGATTATACCCCGGCCATCTGGCCAATCACATTCACCAGATCTGATCCGCTGGGCACCACAATCTTAGAGTTCTGCCCCAGAGAAGCTTCCATGGCCTCCAACTTGCGGAGCAGCTGGGCATTCCCGATGAAATACTTGTTGGCCGCCTCGTTCACCAAACGAATGGCTTCGGCCTCGCCCTCGGCATGCAGGATCTTGGATTGCTTGATCCCTTCGGCCTCCTTGATCTTGGCTCTTTTTACCCCATCAGCGACAGTTTCAGCGGCAGTGGCCGAGTCAATGGCGGCGATTTTCTCGTTCTCGGCCTTCACCACCTTGTTCATGGTTTCCTGGACATCCCTGGGAGGATCAATCTGCTTGAGCTCGGTACGCACAATCTCAATGCCCCAGCTCTGGGTTTCATTGTGCAGGGTACGGTATAGTTCCGCATTGATTTTTCCGCGCTCGCTGTTGGCTGATTTCAAGGTCAGGGTACCAATGATGTTTCTGAGCGTGGTCCTGGCCAGGTTCACAATCTGGTAATCAAAGTTGTTGACGTTGTAGAGTGAACCTTTCACACTTTCCTCATCCGACTTCACCCGGAAGTACACCTGGGCATCCACACTGGCGTTGAGGTTGTCGTTGGTAATGATTTCCTGAGGCTCCGCATTCACCATCTGCTCGGTGACATTCACCGTGTACATGCGGTCAATGATGGGAATAATCCAGTTAAACCCGGGGGTAGCAAAATGATGATATTTCCCCAGCCGTTCAATAAGGCCCCTGTGGGTTGGACGTACGATTCTAATGCCGGCCAGAAAGATGATCAAGGCCAGAATACCAAGCACAACATAATACATAGGAATAATTTTATGAGGTTAGCAAGCAAACATATCGTAATAAAGGTATGCAAAATGATGATACGAATGCCTCCTCATCGGGACAAATCAGTAATTATTTGCTATATCATTCACAATCAGCCAGACCCCATTTGTCAGACGCCATTCTGTCAAGCCCTTTTGCCTGAATGTGTTGCCCGAGAACTCAAACTCAACATAATACTTCTGCACTGCAATAGTATCTGCCACACTAATGGACAGGTTTTTGAAATCAATCACACGGTATCCTCCGGCGATAGCCTCCCGGAGCATCTCCCGGATTTCTAACTTGTCCGAACAGTTGGGGATGGAGTTGGCATCAGCCCGGAACACCAACATCACCGAGTCAATGAGCCCCTGGTCCAACCAATGGTTAAGTTTCTTTTGGGTTTCTTCAATGGCGGTCACCGCTTCGGCGGCTTTCTGGGTGCGGGTGTCCCTGGCCAGCAACCACCATCCGACAGCCACGACCACACACCCTGCAAGGAAAATCAAAATCATCTTCATGTTGAATGATTTTAAGTTAAGTACATCCGGAAGTTGTCTGTACCAAAGCCCCATCCGGGAGGTGCCGGTGTTCCCGGATTCAGGGGGTGCTGAATACCCGAGGGCAGAAAAGATGATGCGAAGGGTGTAACTCCTCGGCATGACTTCCCCGGATTCTATCCGCTGAAGGGTCCTGACACTGATGTTACACTGCTCCACAAGTTCGTCCTGAGTAAGGCCCTTGGCCTTCCGCAGTTCCGCAATTTTTTTTCCTAACTCGGGCTGATTCATAACGCTTTGGTATTCGTGGCAAGAGTACAGATTAACTTCATAACAATCAACGCATTTCGGCCGTATTTGCCCCGCCATTCGGATGACATTCTCCCGCCACCCCTTGTGGCAGGTGTGCAAACATCAGAACAAAAACTGATACACCGTACGCTGTGTGTAAATTTCCCCGGGCCTCAGCAGGGTGGAGGGGAAACCGGGGTGGTTGGGGGCGTCGGGAAAGTGCTGGGCCTCGAGACACAAACCCATGTGTTTCCCAAGCACAACCTGCCCGCTTCCGGTGAGGGTTCCGTCCAGAAAATCCCCGGTGTAGAGCTGCAAACCAGGCTCGGTGGTGAACACTTCCAGAGCTCGCCCGGATACTGGGTCCCTCACGATCGCAGCCCGG
>DFUR01000067.1:832-62864 GCA_002380425.1 Bacteroidales bacterium UBA4181 | reverse complement strand
GTGCAGGTTCACCCGGCCCCACAGGCATCATTAACGGAAAAGCAAATCCCGGACAACTCGGGCCCGATGTGCCCTCATGGGTGGTTAACAGGGGGAGTGTCGAATTCGGCTGGACGGCCGCAGACACCAAACTGGTAGATTCACGTCGTATCCGTTTTGGCGGAACAACCGGTGACCTGTATTTCCCCGTTGGGACTCCTGCAGACAAAAAGCTGCCCACGGTCATCTGGTTGCATGGATTTCATCATCCTCTTGGGTATATGTGGGTGTATCGCAGGGATTTACATCCTGTTCTGGCGTTGGCAAAGGCCGGATATGCCGTTCTGGCGTTTGACCAGACCGGATACGGGATGCGCTGGAATGAAGCCGGGCCCTTCTACAGCCGATATCCTTCGTGGTCCCGGATGGGCCGGATGGTAGAGGATGTTCGCAGTGCTGTCACCGCTTTGCAGCGGGATGCTGTGGTGGACCCGGAACATATCTCCGTGTTTGGATATACCCTGGGGGGTACTTTAGGGTTGTATGCCGCTGCTTTGGACGAGCGGATTTCCGGAGTGGTGACCATCTGCGGTTTCACGCCCATGCGCACCGACCTGACCTCCCAAGGGACCAGCGGTATGACACGCTACAGCCATCAGCACGGATTGATTCCCCGTTTGGGACTCTTTGCCGGAAACGAAGGAAACCTGCCGTATGATTACGATGACCTGATGGCCATGATAGCTCCCCGTCCCGTACTGGTGGTGCAGCCCACCCGTGACCGGGATGCTTCGCCCGGTGACGTGCGTGCCGCTGTACAGCGTGCCCGGAATATCTATACCCTTAAAGGGGCTTCCGGTAAACTCGGGATCCTGGAACCAGACGACTACGCACGGTTTACCTCGGCTACCCAGGATCAGACCATTGAATGGATGAAAAACAATTTTTAATCATGATAACCTTTGCTAAAACTATGAAATCATTCCTGGTACTTCAACTCAAACTATTGCTGGCTCTTTTCCTGCTGGTGGCAGGCAGCCATGTTTTTGCCCAGCGCGGGAGCGCTGTGACCCTAAAAGAGGATGCAGAAACCTTTACTCTGGATAATGGTGTGGTAACCGCCAAGGTGGCCAAAGCCTCTGGTGATCTGGTGTCCCTGCGCTACAAAGGGCTGGAGATGCTGGCAACATTCCTTACCCCCGAGGGGGAACCCGATCTGGTAAAAGACCCTCCCGGCGCCAACCCCAATGGATTGAACCGGGGTATGACTGACCATCAGTACGGGTTTTGGTCGCATGATGCCATGGGGCCCCGTGGGACGGCGCCTGCCATTACTAAGGTAACCATTGATCCAGCCCGGAATGGAGGTGCTCGTGCCGAGGTATCCGTCAAGGGCATTGCTGAGGGCCGAAAAATGGGAACCGGGCCTGGTGCCAGTCCCGAGGGCCAGTTTGCTGCTGATGTGGAAATCCGCTATGCTCTGGGGCGTGGGGAGTCGGGGGTCTATACCTATTGCATTTTTGAGCATAAGCCGGGTTACCCCTACACCCAGCTTGGCGAGGCCCGGTTTTGTGCCAAGCTGGCCGATTTCTTCGACTGGTTGAGCGTGGACGAGAACCGCAACATGCATTATCCCAAAGACATGCCTATCGGTGACAAGTACCAATTCACAGCAAATCTGCACCGCAATCAGGCTTTTGGATGGTCGAGTACCACCAAGAACGTGGGATTGTTCTTTATCAATCCTACCATGGAGTACATGAGTGGCGGACCTACCAAGGTGGAATTCATGGGACACCGTGACACCAACCCGGTGGGAGCCCCCTGTGTGCTGAACTACTGGCGCAGCAGCCACTATGGGGGTGCTGAGGTCAATGTGGCCGAAGGGGAACACTGGACTAAGGTGGTCGGGCCCTTCCTGATTTATGTGAACTCGGGCAAGAGCCCTCAGGATATCTACGCCGATGCCCGCGCCCGGGTAGCCGGTGAATCTGCCAAGTGGCCTTTTGAGTGGGTCAGTGGGGTGGATTACCCTCTGGCCGCCCAGCGTGCCACCGTTAAGGGTAAGTTGGTGTTGAATGATCCTTATGTAACTAAGTTCTCCGGGAAACTCACAGTCGGGCTCACCGCTCCGGCGTATGACTCTCCCCGTCCTTCGGCTCCTGCTGCCGGAGCTGCTCCTGTTGCCGGTGCAGCCCGTCCTGCTGCGGCTTCTGCCGGGGTTGCTGCCTTTGTGATGCCCAAGGTGGATTGGCAGAAGGATGCTAAATTCTACCAGTTCTGGGCATCCGGTAAGTCGGACGGCTCGTTCAGTATTGAAAAGGTACGCCCCGGACGCTACACCCTGCATGCTTTTGCGGATGGGGTTCCGGGCGAGTTTGTTGCCGAAGGGATTGTGGTCGAAGCCGGGAAACCCCTCAATCTGGGGAGCCTGACCTGGAGGCCCGTCCGGTATGGCAAGTTGCTCTGGGAAGTCGGGATTCCGAACCGTCTGGCATCGGAGTTCTTCCTGCATGAGGATCACAACGAAGTGGATATCTCCCTGAGATACGCCAAATTGTTCCCCAATGACGTCAACTTTGTCATCGGTAAGAGTGATTCCCGCAAGGATTGGTTCTTTCAGCATGTGCCCCATAGTGTGGACACGGCTGCGGCTCCTCCTTCGTTCTTTGGACCTGCACCTCAGGGAAGGGCAACGCCTTATACCATTACGTTCCAGCTGACCTCTGCCCCCAAGGGCACAGCAACCCTGAGGGTGGCCATTTGCGGTACGGGCCCCCGATCGGTAGATGTGGCTGTTAACGGTGCACCTGCCGGACAGCTTGCAAATCTGATGGGTGATGGAACCATCTCGCGCCACGGATCGCACGGTATTTGGTATGAAAAGCTGGTGACTTTCGATGCTTCCATGATGAAGTCAGGGGAAAATACCCTCACCCTCACGGTCCCGGCTGGCGCCGTTACCAACGGGATGCTCTACGATTATTTGTCACTTGAGTTGGCCGAATAGTTCCGGCCAATATATAAAAAGCCCGGGGCGGTTGTCGCTCCGGGCTTTTTTATTGTGTGAGGCCGTGTCGCCCAGGGTCAACGCAGGCCAAAGAGGAAGGGCAGCAGGAATATGGCAAAGACGGTCCAGGCGGCATACACCCACAGGTATTTTGCCACGGTCAGCTCCACGGTGCCCGGCATACCATCCCGGAAGCAGGCCCGGAAGAGATCCCGTGCCATAAGCACCAGATTGATCAGAATCAGGATGTTTGTGCACAAAACCACCAGCCGGTTGGGGGTGATCCCGTCCATCACTCTGGAAGAGATAGCAGTGATGGCGATGCCATCAATGACGATGGCCAGCAGGGCCAGCATCAGGAGCAGGAATACCTGTTTGTCTTTTTTGTGCGAGTGCCCGAGTTCAGAAGCCGAGAATACAATCAAGGCCATCACGCCCAGCAGCATCAGGTTAAACAGGAATAACAACTGCCTGTCTTCCATGATGTTATTGTCTGAGAATAGTACAAAACCCAGATAAATGAGCTGTGTGACCAGCACCAGAGGGGTGAACAACCGGGCGAGGACCGGGGAGATACGGCTGGTGATTCCGGGGTATTGATCCAAGAGGTATGACGCTACGATGGGAGCGATGACACATCCGGTGAGGATCACATTGTTGGCATAGAACCTTTCGATATTCCAGTGGATGACGGAAAACAGCCCGATGGTTATTGCAGACAACAGGCCGCCGGCTATCAGAATCAGCCCGGTCATGATGGCCAGTTGGCCGTTGAACCTGATGAATCCCACCTTTCGGGTGGTATCCCCGTGGTTGAATCCGGTCCACACCCATCCGTACAGGCACCACAACAGAAGCGGAATATGCAGAAACACCAACTCAAGTGAGTCGCTTTGCCGGACGGGCAGCAAACCTACATAGACCGCCAGTACAACAATAACCGCTGCGCAGGAAAGAATCCTTTTGTAGCAGGTAATTCCGTTCTTCCATAGGGTAAACAGGATGAGTCCGCTGAAGGCAATCAGGAGCAGATATCTTTCCATAAAGACGTCCATATTGATAGCCGGGAAGATGTCTGTGAGTTTGGCTAAAACGCCCGTGAGCAGGGAACAAAGAAGGACCGCCCAAAGGCTTTTGCGCTGGGGACTTTCCTGAGCGGGGGAGAGGGAATCTGCCAGCCGGAGGTTCCAGAACCGAACCAGTTCAGAATCGGTGCCAGCTGCGGCTTGAGGAAAATTTTGACGGAATGCCCCGGGTTGTTCCCGGTATAACTTTTCAAGGGCTTCCGGATCAGAGAGTTGTTCGCGAATCATCTGTTTCATGCCTGCAGAGAATAGGTTAGCGTTCGTAATCGGTATGATCAAAATGCGTACTAATGTATGTCAAATATATGTACCTTTATCGAGCATTTACAATTTTCTCATCCGCGCCCTATATGACGACCTTTGCTGTTCCTTTCCCCACCCGACTGAGTCCGGTAGTACGTATGCAGACGGGGGTGTGTTTGCCTGGTTTGATGAGTTTGTCCGAGGGACTTGGTGTGCCGCTCCTTGTGAGTCTTTTCCGGGTGCTGTTGCTGGCCTGTGTGCCAATCTTTATATGTGCGCAGACAGTTCAGGTGCCTCAAAAATTCGATTTTGGCGGCGGCCGCGTGGCTACGGGTTATACTCAGGTTTCGGCTGCCACCATGTTTTCCCCTGCAACGGGATATGGCCTGGAGCCGGGCGCACGCGTGAAGGAAACGGACCGTGGGGGTGACCTGCTGCGGGGGGATTTCCTGACTCATGATTCTTTGTTCCGGTTTTCAGTGGCGGTTCCGGAAGGAAATTACCGGGTGACCGTCATCCTTGGAGATGCCGGGGGCACGTCCCGGACTACTGTGAAGGCCGAAACGGGCCGGCTGATGCTGGAGGGGGTTGCCACACCCCACGGGGGCTTTGAGGTCTGCACCTTCATGGTGAATACCCGCCATGCCCGTCTCTCCCCCGGGAACAAGCTGAAACTGGATGTACGGGAGTGGGACCCGGTGAAGAACCAGGCGGTTACGGCAACCTGGGATGATAAACTCACCCTGCAGTTCAGTGATGAACGTCCCTGTGTCTGCGCCGTTGAGATTGTTCCGGCAGACACCTCCATAACGGTCTTCCTCATGGGCGATTCCACGGTGACCGATCAGGCTACGGAACCTTATGGTACCTGGGGGCAGCAGCTTTCACGCTGGTTCCGTCCCCCTGTGTCCATCGCCAACCATGCCGAATCGGGACAGACACTTAAAGCGTTTCGTTTCCAGCGCAGATGGGATAAGGTGATGGAACAGATAAAACCTGGGGATTATGTGTTGATGCAGTTTGGACATAATGACCTCAATCAGAGAGGACATGATGCCATGTGGGCTGTTGAGGACAAAGCGGGAGACTGGGTGAACACCCATGCCGATGCCCTGACCGATTACAAGTGGCTGTTGGCCGTGAATGCCGTGGAGATCAAGCGCAGGGGCGGAATTCCCGTGATTGTTTCCCCCATGACCAAGATGGACCGGCGGACTGGCCTGGTGAACGAAACCGGGATGGGTGCGTACCCTCAGGGGGCCCGTGAGGCTTCGGAACTGGCTGGATGTGCCTTCATTGACCTCTATGCCATGAGCGTGGAGGTTGTGAAAGGGCTTGGCCCCCAGTATGCTCCCGCGGCCTATGTGGACGGGTTGCATACCAACACTTACGGAGGATATCTTCTGTCCCGGTGTGTGGTGGAGGGCCTGCGGAAGGCCAGACTGGACCTGGTTCAGTACCTTACCCCTGATGCAGAGGGTTTTGTTCCGTCCCGCCCTGCCCCTCTTCCAGAGACATTCCGGATTCCTCTGGACCCACCCGTACCGGTTCCTACCCCTCCCGGAATGGTGTTCCGCCCTGTTGCCCGATAATCTTTCTTATACTATGTTGATGAAAAGACTCAATCTCTTTTTCCTTGGTTTTTTTCTCTTCCAGACCGCAATCTCGGTTTACGGACAGGAGGTGACCAACCGGTTTGCTTTTGATTTCGGAGGTGGAACGGTTGCATCGGGTTATATCCCTGTGCGCCCGGACATGTTGTATCAGCCCGGCACGGGATACGGCTTTGAACCGGGCCGTACTGTTCAGTCTGTAGAGCGGGGCGGGAATCCGCTTACCGGGGATTTTGTGACCGCTCCCGCTTCATTCCGCTTCTCCATTGCCCTGCCCGAGGGAAACTACCGGGTGCGGGTTACCCTTGGAGATGCTTCAGGTACCTCCGTGACTACCCTTCGGGCTGAGAACCGTCGTTTGATGTACGAGCAGGTTTCCACTGCACAGGGTCAGTTCCGCACAGTCACCTTCCTGGTCAATGTCCGCCATGCCACGCTGTCGCCGGGGAATGAACTCAAACTTGACTCCCGGGAGTGGAACCCCCGTACCCGGGAGCCTCTGACGCCCACCTGGGATGACAAACTGACCTTGCACTTCAGCGGAGAAAGGCCCTGTGTCTGTGCTGTTGAAGTGGCTCCTGCCGATTCGGCGGTCACGGTCTTCCTTATAGGGGATTCCACGGTTACCGACCAGTCGGGAGAGAATTCGGCTTCCTGGGGACAGCAACTCCCGCGTTGGTTTGACTTGCCGGTTGTCGTGGCCAACCATGCAGAATCGGGCCAGACTCTGAAAGCGTTCCGGTTTCAGCGACGCTGGGACAAAGTGATGGAGCAGATCAAACCTGGGGATTATGTGCTGATGCAGTTTGGACACAATGATTCCAAGAAGAGTGGTCACGATGGGATGTGGCCTGCCGAGGATATGGCCGGGGAATGGGCTCTGACGCATTCCGATGCCCTGACCGATTACAAGTGGGGTCTGGCCATCAATGCCGTGGAAATTCTCAGGCGCGGGGCCATCCCTGTGATTCTCTCCCCCATCACCCGGCTGAATATGTCCGGAGGGACGCCCAATCCGTCCCACGGTGACTACCCGCGAGCCGCCCGGGAAGCCGCCGCCATGGCCGGCTGTGCATTTATTGACTTGTACGACATGAGCGTGCAGGCCATGAACGGACTGGGCACCCAGACCGCTCCCCGGGCCTACACGGATGGCACCCACACTACTTCGTACGGAGGCTACATCCTTTCGCGCTGTGTGGTGGAAGGCATCCGGAAAGGAATTCCTGAGCTTGCCCGCTTTCTGAGGCAGGATGCATCAGGCTTTGAGGTGGCACGCCCGACTCCTGATTTTTCTGCATTCCGGCCATGAACGCGTTGATGCATCGCCGGGGTTTGGCTTTTAAACTCATACTGGCCATTTTTGCCAGTATTTCGGTTGTCTTCTTCCTCATCTTTGTTTACAACTACCAGGTTTCACGAAAACTGGTGCACAAGAACCTGGTCACCAGCGCCCAGCATATCACGGAGTCCACGGTGTTGCGTGTTCAGAAGGTTCTGGAGGCGGTTCAGAAGGTGCCGCTGAATTATGCCGGGGTGATTGCCTCTTCGGATTATTCCCGTCCTGCCCTTTACCAATTGCTTCGGCAGATGGTGGAACAGAATGAGGAGGTGTTCGGAGCCGCACTGGCTTTTGAACCCTATTCTTTCGATGCCTCCCGGCGTGGCTTCTCTCCCTATGTGTGCCGGTCTGGCGATAGTGTGAGTTTCCAGTTTATTGAGTATGACTACTTCTCCATGGACTGGTACCGGGTGCCCAAACAGCTGAACCGGCCGGTGTGGAGCGAACCCTATTATGATGAGGGTGCCGGCAATGCGCTGATGTGTACCTATTCGGTGCCCATCTACCGGGAGCAAAACGGACGTCGTGAGTTTCTGGCCATCCTCACCTCGGACATTTCACTGGACTGGCTGCAGCAATATATGGACTCGGTCAAGATATGCGAAACGGGCTACGGATATATCATCTCTTCCAAGGGTACGCTGGTGTCTCATCCCAACCCAAAGCTGATCATGAAGGAGACCATCTTCAGTATTGCCGACACGCAGAAATCCTCTGTCCTGCGTACGGTGGGGGAACGAATGGTTCAGGGCGGTTCCAGCTTTGCTGAGGTTGAATACCGGAATGTGCTCACCGGCAAGCTGAGCTGGCTGGCGTATGCCCCCATACCGGCAAACAACTGGTCGGTGGGTATTGTGTTCCCGGTGGATGAATTCATGGCCGATGTTAACCGGCTGTTCCGGAATCTGATGGTGATGTGTGTCGCAGGTATTCTCATCCTGCTGGCCGTGGTTGTGCTGATTTCACGCACCATTACCCGTCCCCTGCGGCGGCTTGCCCGGGCTGCCTCGCATTTTGCCCAGGGAAATTTTGACATCGTCCTGCCGGTGATCAAGTCACGCGACGAAATAGGGCGCCTCAACCAGTCGTTTATTACCATGCAAAGTGCTTTGGCACAGACCATCGGGGAACTCAGGGATGCCTCGGAAAAGTTGCAGGAATACAATCGCACCCTGGAACAGAAAGTGGATGAGCGGACGGCTGAATTACGTCGAAAGAATGAGGAGTTGATTGCAGCCCAGGCCCAGTTGGTGCAGTCCGAAAAGATGGCATCCCTGGGACAGCTCACGGCTGGTATCGCTCATGAAATCAAGAACCCTCTGAACTTTGTGAATAATTTTGCAGAGCTCACGGTTGATCTGGCTTCTGAGTTGGGTGAGGAACTGGGCAAAATGGAGGCGGATATTCCGGAGCGAGACAGGGAATATCTGTGTGGGCTGGTGGAGGATATCGGCTCCAATGCCCGGAAAATCAATGATCATGGGAAGCGTGCCGACAGTATTGTCAAGGGGATGTTGCTGCATTCCCGGGGAAAATCGGGTGACAGACAGCCCACGGATATCAATGCCCTGTTGGCGGAGTATGTGAACCTGGGATACCACGGTATGCGGGCTCAGGATAACTCGTTCAATCTGAAAATCGAGGCCGATTACGATGCCACGCTTGGCTTGGTGAATGTGGTTCCGCAGAACCTGAGCAGGGTGTTTCTCAATATCATCAATAATGCCTGCTATTCCACGCATCAAAAGAAGAAGGAGCTCAAGGATGCCTATTTTCCTGTGCTCTCGGTGCAGACGCGGAATCTGGAAGACCGGGTGGAAATCCGTATCCGGGACAATGGAGTGGGTATTCCCAGGGAAATCCTGGATAAAGTGTTCCAGCCATTCTTTACCACCAAGCCAGCCGGACAGGGTACCGGGCTGGGCCTGTCGCTGAGTTATGATATCGTGGTGCAGGAGCATCGCGGAGAACTCAGGGTGGATTCAGAGGTGGGTTCGCACGCTGAGTTTGTGATTGTTTTGCCTAAATAAACCATACAGTTATGAGTACTGACCGGAATGTCAAAATATTGGTAGTGGACGATGAAGTCGATTTGGAACCCTTGATTCGTCAAAGGTTCCGCCGGCAAATCAGGGATGAGGTGTATCATTTTGTGTTTGCCCACAATGGTCTGGAAGCACTTTCCCAGTTGATAGAGCATCCCGATATCGGAATTATCCTTTCGGACATCAATATGCCCGAGATGGACGGCCTTACATTGTTGCTCAAACTCAAGGAACTCAAGAATCCTTCGCTCAAGACGGTGGTGGTGTCTGCTTACGGAGATATGGACAATATCCGCACCGCAATGAACCGGGGTGCGTTTGATTTCCTGACCAAACCCATCAATTTCGAGGACCTGGAGTTGACCATCAACAAAACGATGGAAGAGATTCTGATGCAGCGCAAATCCATGAACGAACATGACCAGCTTATCTCCATCCGGCACGACCTTCAGGTAGCCCGGGAGATACAGTTGGGGATTCTGCCCAAGGTGTTTCCTCCGTTTCCCAACCGCAAGGATTTTGATATCTATGCTTCTATGGCACCTGCGAAGGAAGTGGGTGGGGATTTCTTTGATTTTTTTATGATTGATAATGACCGGCTGGGAGTGGTTATTGGGGATGTTTCGGGTAAGGGCATTCCTGCGGCCATCTTTATGGCCGTCAGCCGTACCCTCATCAGGGCTACCGGACTCAAGGGGATGTCTCCCGATGTATGTCTGCAGTATGTGAACAATCTGTTGTGTAACGAGAGTGTGTCCTCGATGTTTGTTACTGTTTTTTACGGCATTATCCATACTCGTACCGGTTTGCTGGAGTATGCCAACGCCGGGCACAATCCTCCGTATCTGCTGGGAAATGATGGCTCTGTGCGCAAACTGGAGATCACCGGAGATATTATTCTGGGTTGTTTTGAAGATCATCCCTTCACCTCACGAAGCCTGACTCTGGCACCCGGTGACGGAGTGTTGCTCTATACCGACGGGGTAACAGAGGCCTTTAACAACATTGAGGAGCCTTATGGTGAGGCGCGTCTGGAGGCGCTGCTTGCCGGATTGCAGTCCTTGCCTGTGGAACAGATTGTGCCACGGGTTGCCGGGGATGTGGTGCAATTTGCTCAGGATTATCCTCAATCGGATGACATCACCCTGCTGGCCATGAAGTATTTTGGGGCCTGAGCCCTGTCCGAAGGCGTCCGGACAAGGCTCAGGAGAGCATCGGTCCCAGAATCGCCATGACCGCAGCAAAGGTGAAGATGCCGGCCAGCACCACCCATGCTCCGGGACGGGCAAAGTTGAGGGTGAATCCCATGGCCACGTTTCTTTTGGGCAGAATCACTCTGGGATCGCGGGGGCAATAGTAGAATACGCCCCACTTGTAGTTTTCTGGGTCCAGCCGCATGCGGTTGAGTTCGTTTTCCTCGTATGGGTTCATGGATGCACTTATTTGCGAATGGGCCGGATTTCCAGTTTCCGGAAGTCAATGGGAAAACCTTCGTACTGTAGCAGAATCCGCCCCTCATCGACGGAGGGTTCAGTGGCTTCGTTGACCTTTGTGCCATTGAGAGTCTGCACAATCTTGCCTTTCTGCACGGTCACCGTCAGGGTATTCCATTCTCCGGCTGGTTTTTCAGCGTCTTGGGAGCGTGCCACTACCACGCTTTCCCCTGCCTGGGTGCGGGCTCCGTTCTGGGATACAGTGACATTCTTGAGAAGCACAAAATCGCCTGTGGCTCCTTGCTTGATTTGGAACTGTATGCCCTGAGGCCACAGCACATCAGGGGTGGAGGCGGGCACCAGATACATCACCCCGCTGTTCATGCTGTTGCTGCGTTTCTGTACGGATGGGTCCGTGTTCCACCGGAACTCAGCGGTGAGATCAAAATCGCTGAAAGAAGCTTCGGACATCAGGTACCCCGTTTTGTCCCCGTACAGGCGGATCATCCCCTCCTGCACTTTGAACACCTCAGAGGCATCGGCATGTTTGCCTGCACCCGGTTCAAAGGCATACCATCCTTTGAGGTCCGTATCGTTGAAAAGCTTCACAGCGGGCTGGGCGTTCGCGGTCAGAATGCCCGTCAGGGAGAGAAATAAGAGCGAAAAGAAATATTTCATATCTGCAAGGTTAGAGCAGCAAATATATAATAAAGATGAACCGGGTGCTCCGTTGTCTGCCCCTGTTTCAGCTATTAATTCAGGGTGTTGCTGTTGAACTTCCGGAGCATCTTGAAAGCTTTGACATTCGACACACGTCCGCCCCAGGTGACCTCTTCGTTGATAATCTCTCCTTCCATACTGTCGAAGGTAAACACAAAATGCAGAATCTCATGGCCCCACATGTTCGAACCCATATCCACGGAGAACTCAAAACCTCCGGCGCTGAGTTCCTCATGGGTGGAAACATTCCGGGCACTGCAGAGTAAACTCACCGAGCCTGTAAGCCCAAGTTTGTCAGCATATTCAAGAGTGTTGGCAGCCAGAAAGGGTTCCGGGATGGCTCCTTCGGCCCCTGAGAGGTATTCGTTGCGGGCACTGCTTAACCCAAAGGTGCATTTGAGGGGTACCCCGCTCACGGGATCGTATTCCAGAATCAAAAAGGGTTTCCCCACAACTTTGTGGAGTGGCTGGTCATTCATGTCCAGCAGGAAATAGAAGTTTTCAATATCTCCCCTCCAGAAGGAGTACCTGTCAGAACCTTCATCATCTTTCTGGCATGATCCAAGAGGGAGCAGCAGGAAGAACACTCCGAGCAGCAAAAGAAATTTTGTGTTCATGGCATTGGGTATTTGGGTGAATGATTGCTTTAAGGTACGACATTATCGTTTCACTTCGGCAGCATAGGGGATGATTTCTGTCAGAGAATCAGGAACCCCGGTTTCCAACGCCTCGTTCCGGTCTCCCTGAATGCGGACCACGGTGCGGGTGCTGTCAGCGTATGTGAAGCTGCTTAAGCGGATGTTCCGGCTGTTGACAATATCTACCACCGGTTCTGTCCGGCTCAGCAGGGTGACCTGGCTCAGGGTGACCCCCTCAGTATCGGCACATTGCATACCGGTATTGCAGGTGATAAACACATTATCCATGGTGACATCGCTGAGGGGCATCTCGGGAAGGCCTTGCAGGAAGATACCCCGGCCGGCGTTCCGGCACACGATATTGCGGATGCTGATGTTTCGGAAAACGGGGGTGGTTTCGTCCACGGGAACCACGGAGTTCTCAATCAGGGGTTTCTCAACGCGGGTTGTCCCCGGCTCGGGCACGGGGGACTGGCCGTGGTAAAAGAGGTCAAAGAGGATGGCTTCGGCGGGGATATCAATCATGGTGATGTCGTGTATGTTGATATTTTCGACCACTCCGCCCCGGCCTCGGGTGCTTTTGAAGCGCAATCCCACATCGGTACCGATGAAGGTGCAATGGCTCACTTCAACATTGCGGACTCCGCCCGACATCTCGCTGCCCACCACAAATCCTCCATGTCCGTGGTACACCACACAGCGACGGACCGTGAGGTTCTCCGTGGGCATGCCTCTTTTGCGTCCGTCCTCATCCTTGCCCGACTTGATGCATATGGCATCGTCGCCAACATCGTACCGGCAGTCTTCAATCAGGACATTCTTGCAGGATTCAATATCGGTGCCATCTCCATTGATGGAGTACCATGGGTTGCGGATGTTCAGCCCGCGCAGGGTGAGGTTCTCGCACATCAGCGGATGTACACACCATGCCGGGGAGTTCTGGAAGGTAACCCCTTCCAGAAGCACGTTGCGGCACTGAATCAGGCTGACCATTACCGGCCGGAGAAAATCCTTCACGGTGGCAAACTCGGCTTCGGTGGTGAACTGCCTGGGTACATTCATGGTGGATATCTGGCTGCCCTTGAGCGCTTGCTCAGAGGGGTACCAGGTGTTTCCCGCAGCGTTGACTACTCCCCCCGAGGCCACTTTGGCTTTCCATTGGGTCTCGTGCACCATATTTTTCTTGAGTGGCCGCCAGGCATCGCCGCTACCGTCAAAGACGCCCTTGCCAGTAATGGCGATGTCTGTGAGGTCGCGTCCGTGAATGGGAGAGGTGCAACGCATGGTCTCCAGACCTTCGAATGAGGTTGCCACCAGCGGATAGTCGTCAAAACGGGTGGTGAAGACAATCAAAGCTCCTTCCTCAGCGCGGAGTTCTATGTGGCTGCGGAGCTGGATTGGCCCGGTAAGCCAAAGACCTTCGGGAATCAGCACCGTGCCTCCGCCAAGGGAAGCACAGGAGTCAATGGCTCTGTTGATGGCTTCAGTGTTGAGAAACACGCCGTCGCCCCGGGCTCCGAACTCAGTGATGGAGAACATCCGGTCAGGAATCTCGGGCAGGGGAACAGAAGGGTTGCGGGACGGCTGTTGCTGTCCGCTGTTTCGGGTGCAGGCACTTCCGGCCAGGAGAAGGCTCGTACACAGGGCCATCAGGAAGATTCTCATATGCTTGTGTTGTATGTTCTGTCCAAATATACAATAAACTTAATTTGTTGTTAACAATTCCTTAACAACGCCCGTTTACTTTTGGCCAAAACGGACCATCCCGTGAATGAGCGCATACCATCAGCAGCAGACCCCGGTTATTCCGGCCCGGTATCCTCTGAGCCGGTGCGAAAGATACTGGTGGTGGACGATGAACCGGATATCCGGGATTTCCTCTCCTACAATTTACGTCGGGAGCACTTTGAGGTGCATACTGCTTCTGACGGGGTTGAGGGATTGCAGATGGCACTGCATCTCCGTCCTGATATCGTGTTGCTGGATGTGATGATGCCGGGTATGGACGGAGTAGAGGTGTGCGCGGAGCTCAGGAGGCATCCTGAGATGCATTCTGTGCTGATCGTTTTCCTCACTGCCCGTGGAGAAGATTATTCTCAGATTGCTGCCTTCCAGGTGGGGGCGGATGATTACATCACCAAACCAGTCCGGCCCCGTGTATTGGTGAGCCGGCTGCAGGCCCTACTACGTCGTTCCAATCGTTCACGGCAGGAACAAGTTTCGGACCCAAAGGCTCCGGATGATCCATCTGCCTCTGTGTTTGAGCCTTCCCCGGATCATAATTCGGAGGATGCTGTTCCCGAGCCCATTTTATCCGGCTCTGTCCCAGGGCTGGAGATTGATGTGGATGCCTTTGTGGTTCGTCGCTCCGGCCAGGAAATCTACCTGACCCGGAAAGAATTTCGTCTGCTGGTGTTGCTGGTTTCTCGTCCCAACGTGGTGCTCCGGCGGGAACAAATTCTCCGTTCCATCTGGGGAGATGATCCTCTGATGAGCGATCGAACGATAGATGTTCATATCCGTAAAATCCGCGAGAAGACAGGGTTGGACAACATCCGGACGGTAAAGGGGGTTGGATATAAATGGAGCAGTTAACATTGATTTAAGATAGAAGATGCGAAAAGTTAAAATGGAGGTAACAGAGGGGTAACACCCGGCCAGTTTCTTTGCATCGAACAAATTCAATAAGTCAAAAACCAAAAAATGACATTTATGAAGAAGAAACATTTTTTACTGATCGCACTGATGTGTCTGGCGTCTTTTAGCGCTGTCCAGGCCCAGGAGGAAGAAGGTACCCCGCTGGACAAACTGGCTGCCCGTATCGAGATTCTTGAGAATTCCGTGAGTACCCTGAGCAAGTTCAAAATCAGTGGTTATGTTCAGGCACAGTATCAGAGTGGGCAGCGTGATGCTTCGCTCAAGGCCGGAACCGGAAAGAATGCTACTGAGGACCATTTCAACCGTTTTGGCATTCGTCGTGCCCGGGTAAAGATTGCCTACACCGACACCAAACTTGGGACGGCCGTGTTCCAGGTGGACCTGAGTGACGATGGCAGCGTGAAGGTTAAGGATGCCTACTATCAGTTTACGGAGCCTGTATTCGGAGTGGTTTCGCTCAAGGCTGGTATCTATGACCGGCCATTTGGGAACGAGATTTCTTACTCTTCTTCGCGGCGCGAATCTCCCGAGCGCAGCACGGTGACGCTCACCCTGTTTCCCGATGAAAGGGAGGTTGGGGGTATGTTGATTCTGCAGGCACCCAAAGGTCACCCTCTGAACTTTCTGAAGCTCGAAGCAGGTTTGTTCGGAGGCAACGGGATTGCCAAGGACAACGACAACAAGAAGGATTTCATCGGCCATCTGAGTGCTGCCAAGTCCAATGCCAGCGGAAGCATGCAGTGGGGCCTGGGAACCTCTCTGTACTATGGCAAGGTGTATCAGGGAACGGCCAATGTCTATAGCATGCAGAACAAACAGTTTGTTCTCAGCAATGATGCATCCAATCTGGGCGCTCATGCCTCCCGCAAGTACCTCGGCCTCGACGGACAACTGATGCTGACCTCTCCTGTGGGCCTCACCAATATCCGGTCAGAGTATCTGTTCGGGACCCAGCCGGGTACCGCCGATAAATCGGGCAGCCCCAAGGGCAGCACCCTGCCTTCGACGGATACCTACATCCGGGATTTCAATGGAGGGTATGTGTATGTGGTGCAGGACATTGCTACCACGAAACACTCTCTGGTGCTGAAGTATGACTGGTACGACCCCAATACGAAGGTGGAGAAGCAGGAAGCACTCACCAAGGGCGACCAGACCATCAAAACCTACGGGTTGGGCTATCTGTACCGAATGAACAGCGCTGTGCGTCTGATGGTGTACTACGATGCAGTGAAGGGTGAGAAGACTGCAGTCTCGAGCGACAAAAAGGACAATCTGTGGACCGTGCGCCTGCAGTATAAATTCTAAAAGACATTTAAATAATAACTCAAAAAAATACGGAACAATGAAAAAGTTACTGATTCTTGCCATGGCTGCTGCCATATGTGCCTCCCCCGTGAGTGCCCAGAAGATTAAAGGAAGCGATACTGTACTGCCTTTGGCGCAGAAGGAAGCTGAAGCCTATTCCAAGAAGAATCCCTCGGCCTCGGTGTCTGTCACCGGAGGCGGTAGCGGGGTGGGCATCGCAGCCCTCATCAGCGGGAGTACCGACATTGCCATGGCCTCGCGAAAGATCAAGTTTGACGAGCGGGTGAAAATTCAGGAAGCCGGACAGGGTTTCAATGAGGTGACCATTGCCTGGGATGCTCTGGCCGTGGTGGTAAACCCGGGGAACAAGGTGTCTCAGCTTACCCGCGAGCAGTTGGAAGGAATTTTCACCGGAAAGATCACCAACTGGAACCAGGTGGGCGGGGACAATCTTAAGATTGTGGCTTACTCTCGTGAGAGCAGCTCGGGTACCTTTGAGTTCTTCAAGGAGAGCATCCTCAAGAACAAGAACTATATGTCCGGAATCCTGAGTATGCCGGCGACCGGAGCCATTATCCAGTCGGTAGGCCAGACGGCCGGTGCCATCGGATATGTCGGACTGGCCTATCTCAACAATCAGGTCAAGGCCCTCAAGGTTTCCTACGACGGGGGCAAGACCTATGTAGCCCCCTCGCTGGAAACCGCAAAGAACAAAACCTATCCGGTGGTTCGCCCCCTCTTCTTCTACGTAAACAAGGCTTCTCAGAAGGCTGCTCAGCCCTTTGTGAACTTTGTGCTCTCAGCGGAGGGCCAGGCGATTGTCAAACAGGTGGGATATATTCCCGTCAACTAAGCTTAACCCTGCAGTCCCGGCCTTAGTGCCGGGACTTGCTTATTTTTCTCTATGAAGAAGGCATTCAAAAGATTTTTGGAGCGATGTACGGAGGGCCTGCTGCTTCTTAGCGGGGGCACGACCAGCCTGGCGATCCTGCTGATTGTACTCTTCCTGTTCCGGGAAGGGGCTTCGTTCTTTAAGAGTCCGAACATCGAAAGTGGCTACGTGCTTGCAGTGCATCCGGAGAACCCGGTGAATCATCTCTCCCCGGAGCAGATCAAGCGAATCTTTGATTCTGAAATCGTGCGTTGGGATGAGGTGGGCGGACCAGCCATGGATATTGAGCTGTTCCGGTTTAGCGATATGGTGCAGTATGTGCCCGAAGAGCGTTTGGGGGCGGATTTTGAGCATGTGCCCGCCGTGGTGGACAGTATTGTGATGGCGCATCCGGGAATGATTGCCTTTTACCCCGAGCAGTTTGTTGCTCCAGAACAGCAGTTGAAGGTATTCCCTGAAGCGACCATCCGTCCCGAAGATTATTTTCTGGGGCATGACTGGCAACCTACTGCCCATCCGGCGCCTCAGTTCGGAGTCATCCCCCTGGTGCTGGGTACGCTGTGGGTGAGCCTGTTTGCGGTGATTTTTTCTCTGCCTTTCGGCGTTGCCGTGGCCGTGTATCTGGCAGAGATTGCCAGTGAACGGATCCGCAAAGTTTTCAAGCCGCTGATAGAGCTTCTGGCGGGAATCCCTTCGGTGGTCTATGGCTTCTTTGGTCTGGTGGTCATCGTGCCGCTGATTCAAAAGGGTTTTAACCTTCCTGTGGGGGAGACGGGTCTTGCCGGGAGTATTGTGCTGGCTATCATGGCACTTCCGACCATCATCACGGTGGCAGAAGACTCCATGAGGACCATTCCTCGCTCGATGAAGGAGGCTTCTCTGGCCTTGGGGGCTACGCATTGGCAAACAGTGTACCGGGTCATTATTCCCTGCTCCATCTCAGGGATCACTGCAGCCATAGTGCTGGGTATCGGACGGGCCATCGGGGAAACGATGGCGGTGCTTATGGTTACAGGAAACGCGGCCATCATACCCCATTCCCTGCTGGAACCGGTACGGACAATTCCGGCTACCATCGCTGCCGAGTTGGGAGAGGCACCCAAGGGCGGCACCCACTATGAAGCACTGTTTCTGCTGGGGTGTATCTTGTTTGTGATTACCCTCGTGGTGAGTATTACCGTGGAGATTATTTCGTCCAAACAAAAATCCAACCTGACATGAGCCCAGAAACCAAAACCGGCCATGTCGGCCGCAGTAAAAGACGCAACCAGGCTATTGCATTCGGGATCTTCCGGGTGCTGGGGTTTGTGGTGATTGCCATCCTTTTTGTGATTATCGGCTTCATCGTGATCAAGGGAGCAGGAGCCATCAGCTGGGAATTCCTCACGGGAATGCCCAGTGAAGGAGGGGCCAGCGGGGGAATCTTCCCGGCGATTGTCGGCACGCTTTGTCTGGTGGCCGGCAGTGTGCTGATCAGTTTCCCGATTGGGGTGCTTTCGGGCATCTACATCAACGAGTATGCCCACAACAACTGGGTGGTGCGTTTTATCAGAATTATGAATAACAACCTGAGCAGCATCCCATCGGTGGTGTTCGGGCTTTTTGGGATGTCGCTGTTTGTGAATACCCTGGAGTGGGGGGATTCCATCATCGCTGGCTCCTTCACCCTGGCGCTGCTGGCGCTTCCGCTGGTCATCCGTACGACCGAGGAGGCTCTGAAGTCTATTGACGATTCCTTCCGGCAGGGCAGTCTGGCTCTGGGGGCCACCAAGCTTCAGACCATCCGGAGGGTGATCCTTCCCATGGCCTATCCAAATATCATCACCGGGCTGATTCTCTCCATTGGCAGGGTGTCGGGCGAGACGGCCCCCATCCTGTTCACGGTTGCGGCCTCATTCCTGTCGCACCTGCCGGGCAGTATTTTTGAGCCTGTGATGGCCCTGCCATACCATCTGTATGTCATCTCTACCAGTGGGACGGACATTGAAGCCTCCAGAACCATGGCCTACGGTACGGCGCTGGTGCTGGTTGCCATAGTGCTGGTTGCCAATCTGGTCGCGAACGCCCTGAGGAATTTCTTCGGGAACAAAGTGAAAATGAATTAACACATCGGATATATGTCTAAATTAGCCGCAAAGGATATACATTTCTATTACGGGGATTTTGAAGCCCTCAAGGGGATTACCATGGAGATGACGGCTCACACAGTCACTGCCTTCATTGGCCCCTCGGGGTGTGGAAAATCTACCTTTTTGCGTTTGTTTAACCGGATGAACGATTTGGTGGACGGCTCCCGGATGACTGGGCTGCTGTCCATGGACGGTGAGGATATCTATGCCCGGAACATCCAGGTGGACGAATTGCGCAAAAAGGTGGGCATGGTGTTTCAGCGTCCCAATCCATTTCCGAAAAGCATCTTTGAGAACGTAGCCTATGGCTTGAGAGTGAATGGGGTGAAGGATTCCGGGTTTATTGCCTCCAGGGTGGAAGCTTCCCTGCGTGCCGCAGCCCTGTGGGACGAAGTGAAGGACAAGTTGCGCCAGTCGGCTTTCAGCCTTTCCGGGGGGCAGCAGCAGCGGTTGTGCATCGCCCGTGCTCTGGCCATCGAACCTTCGGTGGTGCTTATGGACGAGCCGGCTTCGGCACTGGACCCCATCTCTACCGCCAAGATTGAGGAGCTGATCTTTGAACTAAAGAAGGATTACACCATTGTCATTGTAACCCACAACATGCAACAGGCAGCCCGGGTGAGTGACAAGACGGCTTTTTTCTATCTGGGGGAACTCATTGAGTATGATGACACCAAGAAGATCTTTCTCAATCCCAGGGTGGAAGCTACCCAGAATTACATTACCGGCCGGTTCGGATAGTCGGTTCTATAAACGTATTAATTAGAATGTTATGAAACATCAGGAAAAAGAATCTGCAGCCCTCAGGAAGAATATCGGCGACATGTGGTCGCTGGTGCAGTCGCAACTGGTGCTTGCCGGAGAAGCTTTGTTCTCGGTCAATAAGGATCAGGCTACGGAAGTAATCACCCGTGAGAAGCGTGTCAATGCGTTTGAACTGTTGGTGGAGAGTGACTGTGAGAACTATATCGCGCTGTTCAACCCGGTGGCCATTGATTTGCGGTTGATGCTGTCGTTGCTCAAAATCAATACCAATCTGGAGCGAATTGCCGATTTTGCTGAGGGTATTGCCCGCTATGTCATGGCTTTTGAGAAGCCGGCTATCGATCCTGAGTTGTTGCTCAAATTGCGTTTGCACAGCATGTATGACGAAATGCTGGAAATGTTCAACCTCACCCGTCTGTCCCTGGACCGGGAGGATTCGCGTCTGGCCGGGAGTATTTTTGCCAAGGATGATGTACTCGATGAGATCAACAAGGCTGCGACCCCCATTTTGGCTGACCACATCCGAAACCATCCCGATCAGGTCATGGAATGCCTGTATTTGTTGAGCATTATCCGCAAGATTGAGCGGGTGGGAGACCACTGCAACAATATTGCCGAGGAGATAGTGTTCTATCTGGATGCCAAGATTCTCAAGCATGCAGGCACTGCTGCCCGGGAGGCATTCTGGAGGGGTGAAGATGCGGGGGTGACAAATTGTCGCATCCTTAGGGAGGATTCGGACACTCCTGTACCTCCCGAGTCCTGACACTTTAGCGTTTATCTCCAGGAATAGCCCAAAATGGCAGACTCTTGCCGGTGGCACAATGATTGTTCATACCCGTGTGTATTTTGAAACAATAAAAAACACAGATATGGGCAAAATTATTGGAATAGACCTTGGAACGACCAACTCCTGCGTATCCGTTATGGAAGGCAACGAGCCTGTGGTGATCGCCAACAGCGAGGGGAAAAGAACCACTCCTTCAGTAGTGGCTTTTGTGGAAAACGGAGAGCGCAAAGTGGGTGACCCTGCCAAGCGTCAGGCCATCACCAATCCCAAGCAGACTATATACTCCATCAAGAGGTTCATGGGTGAGACCTACGACCGGGTGTCAAAGGAAATCAGCCGGGTTCCCTTTTCGGTGGTGAAAGGGGACAACAATACGCCCCGGGTGGTCATCGGTGACCGCAAGTATTCTCCCCAGGAAATCTCTGCTATGGTTCTTCAGAAAATGAAGAAGACGGCTGAGGATTATCTGGGTCAGGAAGTAACCGATGCGGTGATTACCGTGCCTGCTTACTTCAACGATGCGCAGCGTCAGGCTACCAAGGAGGCTGGTGAGATCGCCGGCCTGAATGTGCGCCGGATTATCAACGAGCCCACTGCAGCTGCTTTGGCCTACGGCGAAGACAAGAAGCACCGGGATATGAAGATTGCCGTGTTTGACCTTGGGGGAGGGACTTTTGATATCTCCATTCTGGAACTGGGCGATGGCGTGTTTGAGGTGAAATCCACCAACGGAGATACCCACCTTGGCGGGGATGATTTTGACCAGGTAATCATCAATTGGCTGGCCGAAGAATTTCTTAAAGAGGAAGGGTTGGATTTGCGCAAGGATCCGATGGCCCTCCAAAGACTCAAGGAAGCTGCCGAAAAGGCCAAGATTGAGCTCTCCAGCGCTACCTCTACCGAGATCAACCTGCCGTACATTATGCCGGTGAACGGGATTCCCAAGCATTTGGTGAAAACCCTCACCCGGGCCCAGTTTGAGAAACTGGCCGACAGCCTGATTCAGGCCACTTTGGAACCATGTCGCAAGGCACTGTCCGATGCCGGACTCAAAACGGCCGATATTGACGAGGTGATTCTTGTAGGTGGGTCCACACGTATCCCGGCGATTCAGGATATCGTTGAGAAATTCTTTGGAAAGACTCCGTCCAAAGGAGTGAATCCCGATGAGGTGGTGGCTATTGGTGCTGCCATTCAGGGAGGGGTACTCACCGGTGAGGTGAAGGACGTGCTGCTGCTCGATGTGACTCCGCTTTCTCTTGGCATAGAGACCCTGGGTGGCGTAATGACCAAGCTTATTGAGGCCAATACCACCATCCCGGCACGTAAGACGGAGACCTTCTCCACGGCTGCAGACAATCAGCCTTCGGTGGAGATTCATGTGCTGCAAGGCGAGCGCCCCATGGCTGCCGGAAACAAGACCATTGGCCGGTTCCACCTGGACGGTATTCCTTCGGCTCCCCGCGGAGTGCCTCAGATTGAGGTTACTTTCGACATTGATGCCAACGGGATTCTCAAGGTGTCGGCCAAAGACCGGGGTACCGGCAAGGAGCAGAGCATCCGCATTGAGGCTTCCTCTGGTCTTACAGACTCGGAGATTGAACGGATGAAGAAGGAGGCTGAAGCCAATGCTGAGGCTGACCGTCAGGCGCGTGAGCGGGTGGACAAGCTGAATCAGGCCGACAGTCTGATTTTCCAGACCGAAAAGCAGATGAAGGAATTTGGGGACAAGCTACCTGCTGATAAGAAATCGGCCATCGAGTCTGCTCTGGCCTCCCTCAAGGAAGCCCATAAGGCTCAGGATCTGGAGGCCATTGATAAGGCAACCAATGACCTCAATACGGTATTTCATTCGGCTACCGAAGAAATGTACCGTGCCAGCCAGCAGGCTGGGAGTGCCCCGGGGGCTGAAGGATTTGCTGGTGCCGGTGGCCCTGGCGCTTCAAGTTCAGGCGGCCCTGGAGGTGCAGGCGCACAGTCGGGCGCTTCCTCAGGAACCGAAGGCGAAGTAACCGATGTGGACTTCGAAGAGGTGAAATAAACAACGCCCTACTGGCGCATTCAAAAGAGGGCGTCTCAAAAGTCAGAGACACCTTCTTTTTTATTGACCACCGTTGATGAAAATCTTCGGTGGTTTTTTATTTCGTTCCGCTGAGTGAGTTGAATATGTTCTATATTTACCTCAACTAAATACCTGGTTATGAAAAAGTTTATTCTGTGGGTTTTTCTCCCTTTCGTTTTGATGGGATGTGCACATTCAGAAAAAGATTTCGGGGTTTCTTCTGAGGCTGCGGTCCCTCAGAGAGACCAGTTGGAATCAGTCGCGCGCAAATGGGTGAAAGAGGGAACGTTGCAGTTCCGGACCAGCGACAATGAAAAGACCTACCAGCTGATCACGCAATCGCTCAAGGGCTTTGGGGCCTACATATCAGAAGAAAGTACCATCAGCCAGAATAACCGTTCTGGGTATCAGATGACCATCAGGGTGCCGGCAGAGCGCTTTGACAGCCTGTTCCAGTTCATCGTGGATAAAGGTAAAATCAGGGAGCTGGATAGAAAGTCTACGGAGGTCAGGGACGTTACCGAGGAGTTCATTGATATTCAGGCCAGGCTGAAGATTATGAAGGATTCGGAACTAAAGCTCACCGAGTTGCTGCAGCAGTCACGGGTCCTGTCCGAGACGCTGGAGATTCAGAAGCAACTGACAGAATTGAGGGCAGAGATTGAATCCATTGAGGGGAGGTTGCAATATGTTTCGGATCAGGTTGCGTTCAGTACCATCACGGTTTCGTTTTACGAGACGGTTAAGTATTCTACCCGTTTTCTGGGTGATTTCTGGAATGCCATGAAGGATGGCTGGCAGGTGTTCCTGCATGTTCTGACCCTCCTCGCATATTTGTGGGCAGTGATTCTGGTGTTTTTTGTGGTGCTCTTCGGCTATAAGTTCTACAAGAGACGGAAAAAGGAGTTCTGATGTTTCTTTCTGTCATGGGCTCCATTCGTTTCGATGTGAATTGTTTGGGGCCCGGATCCTTGCAGGCAGAGGTCCCTGCCTGCAAGGACAGGCTATTTCACCGAAACCTCCTTGACGCTTGGGGCGTTCACCAGCGCAGGGACTCCGAATGAATAGCTCTCTTTCTGGATGGCAGGTCGGTGTGCCCGGTAGTATTCGTTCGTTTGCAGGTGTATGCTTAGGGAGTCCGAGGAGTTCGAGCTGCCAATAATATCTGGTGCGAGAGACATGTATAATCTCTCATTCTCTGGGCGATGCAACACCTGAAATGCAGAAGAGAAATCGGTGCTCTTGTAGTTGTTCAGAACCTCCGGTCCAACCTTCTTCTCGTCGATATAGAGATTGACGTCCCCTCTTTTCTTCAAATTTTCAAGCAGCTCAGGAGAAGGCTCTTTCAGCTTGATCACCATGCCCTTGGTGGGAATGCTGATAATCACGTACCTTTTTTTCTGAGTTTGAGACATTTTTCCGAATATGAATTCGAGCCTTCCCAGTTCTGAGAGGGTGAGTATTTCTGGGTTAAAAATATAAGAAACCTTATTCCCGTCCTTGTTGGAGATGTTGAGGGCCATATTTATTCCTCCAGTCTTTCCCTGATTGCCCGGAGCATCTGCCCGGACCATGAATTTTTCCAGCAGGGCGTGGTATTCATTCAACAGCTCCTGTGATGCTCCGTTTGGGTCCCCAATAGCCTGGGGAAAGGGCATTGAATACACTGAGGATGTGCCCTTGTCCTCCATGATGGAAGGCGCAGCTTTTGGGGCTTGGGTGGGTGTTGAGGCCGGTTCTCCAACAAAGAGAGCAACCTTCGTGGCGGGGGTGGAAGTGGTAGCAGGAGCCTTGTCTTTCAGTACAACGGGAGCGGAGGAGGCTGACTTTACGGGTTCGGTTTGCGTGACAAATATGTCTGCGGAGCTTGCCTTTTGGCTGAAGGTCAGGGTTACGGTGAGCAGCATAAAGAGTGGGGCTGTTGCCCATTTGCGGAGCCATGCATTTTGTGGAAAATTGCTTCGGGTCATCATGATCAGTCGGGTTTTAGTTAGTGAGATATTGAAATTACTTGCCAAATTGCCTGAGTTGTTCCGGCACACCAGTTGGAATAAGGTTTCTTTGTATCCGTTCAGGTCATAGACCGAAAGGACGGAATGGTCGGCCAGAAATTCATGATTCAGCCGGATGGCCCTCTGGAACAGCCAGAGGAACGGGTTGAACCACAGGAACAGGATCAGGATTTCTATCAGCAGGATATCCGCAGTGTGATGCCCGGCACAGTGAGCCTGTTCATGTGCTATCAGTCTGCGGTCAATACTTCCGTTTTCGTATTCCTGCTGGTTTACAAATATATATCCGGCAAAGGAGAACGGAAGGACGGACTGTTTTACCAACACTACTCCGGGGTGTCCTGTTGCTCTGGGGCTGGTTCGGATCTGCCGGATCATCAGCCTGATATTCACGAGGAAACGAATGAGTAATGTAGCTGATACCAATCCATAGAGTATCACTAAAATGCTCAAGGTGTTTATTCTGCCGGTACCGGAGGCTTTCCGCATTTCGGAGGTTACAGGCTCTGTGGGTGTGATGTCCCCGGAGGGGTGGGTGGCCGGCGATAGTGCTTCAGTCTCAGAGATGTGATAGCCGCCCTGGCTGGGATTCATCGCTGCCTCTGTGGTTTGCTCCACCGTGTTCCAGGGGAAGACAGTCAGGATGGGAAGTGAGGTGGGAATGGTAACCAGCGGAATCATCAGGGAGAAAACCACCGAGAGCAGCAGATAGTGCCGGTTGAACCTGAATATCTTCAGTGGCCGGAGCAGTACATGGTAAAACCCGTACAAAACGGCCATACATACAGTGGATTCAATCAGGTAGTGTGTCATGGCGGTTCTAGTTATTCTTGTCTTTAAGCTTTTCTTCAACAAGTCTTTTGATCTCTTCCAACTCTGAACGACTCAGCCGGGTTTCGTTGGTAAAAAAGGAGGCGAACTGGGCAGCGGAGTCGTTGAAGAAATCCTTGATCATGAGTTCCAGATGCCTGGCAGAATAGTCCGACTTCCTGACCAACGGAAAATACTCCCTGTTGCTGCCCCTTTGTTTGTAACCCACAAAGCCTTTTTCGGTCATGCGCTTCAATAATGTAGCTACCGTGGTAGTGGCCGGTTTGGGTTCGGGGAACTCATCCAGAATGTTCTTCATATATCCCTTTCCCAGTTTCCAGAGGTATTTCATGATTTGTTCCTCGGCGTTGGTAAGTTTCATGGCTCTATGTTTTGAAAATATACTCTACAAATATAGAGCAATATTTTCAATATTCATCAGTGCGATGCATTTTTTTTGAATTTATTTTGATGCGGTTTATATTTTATTCCAGATAATTTTTTCTCAATGGAATTTGGGAAGTGGAATGTTGATTATTTTTGGCTTTACGAATAGGTTATGGTATGAAGAAAGCACTGCTGGTTATTGATGTTCAGAATGATTATTTTCCGGGAGGGGTAATGCCTTTGTCGGGTGCAGATGATGCCTGCCGGATTGTACGGCTTGTGCTTGATTGGTTCAGGTCCGACGGTTTGCCTGTGGTCTTTATCCGGCATACGGCTTCCCGGCCTGATGCCACCTTTTTTCTTCCCGGGACAAAAGGGGCGGAGATTCATCCTGCCATTCAGCCCCTGGAGCATGAGTCAGTCATTGATAAACATTTTCCAAACAGTTTTCGAGATACGGATTTAATCAATACCCTTAAAGAATTTCAGGTTACTGAGCTGGTCGTATGCGGAATGATGACACATATGTGTGTGGATGCCACGGTGCGGGCAGCCCGTGACTTGGGCTATCAGGTTACGGTTATTGCTGATGGTTGTGCCACTAAGGAGCTGATTTTTAACGGATCTGTTGTTGGCGCCTCAGATGTGCAGAACAGTTTCCTAGCTGCTTTGAGTTATTATTATGCCCATGTCCTACCGGCCCGGCAATGGCTCCTGGCATGAGGACCTATGCCCGGCGGGAGCGGTAAAGATTTCGGAAATCTTGTTTCAAAGGGTGTATGTGTTGGATGAATGACGTACCTTCGTGGGTAAGTGCATGTCTTACTAATATTTTACCCTTATGAAAAAACTGGTTGCTGAATTTATCGGAACCCTATGGTTGGTTCTGGGAGGTTGCGGAAGTGCTGTGCTTGCTGCCGCATATCCTGAATTGGGTATCGGATTCGCCGGAGTGTCTCTGGCGTTTGGACTCACGGTTGTCACCATGGCTTATGCCATCGGTCATGTATCCGGTTGTCACCTGAATCCAGCGGTGTCTATCGGTTTGTGGGCCGGGGGCCGTTTTGACAAAAAAGACCTCCTTCCTTACATAGTGGCTCAGGTGCTGGGTGGTATTGCCGGTGCCGGAATTTTGTACTTGATTGCCTCAGGAAAACCGGGTTTTGAACTTGGCGGTTTCGCTGCCAATGGGTATGGGGCGCATTCTCCCGGCGGCTACGGGATGCTTTCCGCCCTGGTTTGTGAGATGGTGATGACCTTTATGTTCCTGATGGTGATATTGGGAGCGACCCACTCCAAGGCGCCCAAAGGATTTGCCGGAGTGGCCATTGGGTTGGCTCTCACCCTGATTCATCTCATCAGCATCCCCGTGACCAATACTTCCGTGAACCCTGCCCGAAGCACCAGCCAGGCGATTTTTGTGGGCGACTGGGCTACGGACCAGCTGTGGTTGTTCTGGGTGGCCCCCATCGTGGGCGCTTTGCTGGCGGGATTGGTTTACAAGCTGCTTTCCCCCGAAAAGAAATAGTTTTTTAATGAAGTAATCGCTTTTACCATGATCTCAAAGCAATTCATGTTGCGGGTCGGGGTGGCCTTTTTTTGGGCATCCACCCTCCTGCTGTCGGTGTCTGCTGCCGGAAATTTCTATGTGGCTGTTCATGGCAATGATGCCAACGATGGGAGCCGTGCTCGCCCCTTTGCCACCATTCAGCGGGCACAGCAGTCTGTGGCTCCGGGCGATACGGTCTTTATCCGGGGCGGAACCTATCAGATGCCGGCGGATGTTTTTGGCGGTATTGACGGAAACTATGCCTGTGTGACCTATCTGGATAAGAGTGGAACGCCCGGGAAAAGAATCTGCTATTTTGCCTACCCCGGCGAAAAACCCAGATTTGACTTCTCTCTGGTGAAACCTCAGGGAAAGCAGGTGTCGGGCTTTTGGGTCAAGGGCGACTGGATTCACATCAAGGGAATTGAAGTCACCGGTGTGCAGGTTTGGCGCATTCAGGCTGAATGTTTCTCCAACAGCGGGAGCCACAATATCTTCGAATTGCTCGATTTGCACGACAATATGGCCATTGGGTTCTTCTCCCGGAGCGGAGGCCACAACCTGATTTTGAATTGTGATGCTTATCGTAACTGCGATCCCGTCAGCGACGGCGGATATGGCGGTAATGTGGATGGCTTTGGAAGTCATTACAGCAAGCCCGGGGATGGCCCCAATATCTTTAGGGGATGCCGGGCCTGGTATAATAGCGACGATGGGTATGACTGCATTAACGATGGGGCAGAGACCATCTTTGATCACTGCTGGGCCTTTTATAACGGATATTCATACGAGAGTGCCGCAGATGCTTTTCACAACCGGGGTGATGGAAACGGGTTCAAGGCAGGTGGGTATGGAGCAAGGCCCGCAGTTGCGAGGGTGCCGGTCCCCACGCCCCGCAATACCATCCAGTATTGTCTGGCGGTGCGCAATAAGGCCAATGGATTCTATTCCAACCACCATGCAGCCGGAAGCAATTGGTTCAACAATACAGCTTTCGGCAACGGCAACAATTTCAATATGCTGAATGTTGAGGCTGCACCCGGGGCCACAAATATGGCTGATGTGCCCGGATTCGATCATGTGCTGAGAAATAATCTGGGGCATGGCGCCCGTTCGCAGGAAATTGTCCAGATCAACAAAGACCGGTGTACCCTGGAGAATAATTCCTTTGAGCCGTTGAAGGCCTTTGCTGATTCGGATTTTGTAAACCTTGATGAAGCCGGGTTGATGGCTCCGAGAAAGCCGGATGGCAGCCTTCCGGATATTGGTTTTATGAAATTTACCGGCGCCAACACAATGGGACGTCATGCCCGCTGAATGGGGAGATCAAAGGTTTCGTGCAACGTGTTTCTTCGGAATATTCAGATCATGGACATAATCATAATCGAGAGCGATGGTAGCTACAGTTTTGGAAAGAATGATGTCCTATTTTGGGCCAGATGTTCGTCGAATCAATCACGCACTAAAGGTATATGCCCTGGCCGGTTGTATTGGCCGTCGCGAAAATCTCAGTGCACCGGAATTGCTGGGGTTGGAGTTGGCGGCTATCCTGCATGATATTGGAATCAAGGAAGCAGAACGAAAATATCAATCCAGCCGCGGAGCCTATCAGGAACAGGAGGGGCCGCCTGTTGCACGGACACTGCTTGCTGGTCTCCCCTTGGACCGTGATTTGCTTGCCCGGATATTGTTCCTTATAGGGAATCACCACTCCTATCAAAAGATTGATGGTTCAGATTTTCAGATTCTGGTTGAAGCTGATTTTCTTGTCAACATCTTCGAAGACCAACTGTCAGTAAACATGGTCGAAAGTGTCTGTTCGAAATATTTTCGTACCGCAACGGGAACCTCCCTCTTGCAGAGGATGTTTCTTCCGGAAGCTTCCGGGGAACATTCACGGGCCTTACCGCCAAATGAACCTTAGTGGGTTGTACAGGCAAGGGTGTAACTCTTCCCGGCTTCGGTATTGAGGTCATATACCCTGGTCTGGGGCAGTTCCGGGCGGGACAGGGTGGCTTCCGGACTGATCCGCGGAGGGACTACTGGGAAATTGTAAAACAGGGCATTGGGGTTCTCTTTCTGCCCGGTCACCTCACTGAGGGGTGTGTTTCCGATGCTGAGGGCTTGCCCGCAACGGATGCGGCAATTGCCTCCGATGGACGAATGAATGGTAACTGACTCCACCTGATGATTCTTCCAGCTCATGTCAACGACAAATCCGCCCCGGGTTGCCAGGCCCCGCACACTTCCGGAGGCCCACTGCTCGGGTAGGGCAGGAAGCAGATAGATGGCACCATCGTGCGATTGCACCAGCATCTCGGCAATGCCTGCGGTGCAACCGAAGTTTCCGTCAATCTGGAAGGGAGGGTGTGCGTCAAACAGATTGGGGTAAGTTCCTCCCCGGTTGGCCTCTGTCCCGGAGGGAGCAGGAGTGAGCTGGTTGGCAATAAGCTGATAGGCTTTGTTGCCGTCCAGAAGCCGGGCCCAAAGATTCACCTTCCATCCCATGGACCAGCCGGTTGAAATGTCGCCCCGGTAAGTCAGAGAGTTTCGGGCCGCCTGGAACAATTCGGGATGGGTGAAGGGTGAGATTTGACTTCCGGGGAACAACCCGTACAAATGCGACACATGCCGGTGTTTGTCGTCGGGCCGGTCCCAGTCGTTCAGCCACTCCTGAAGCTGACTGTGTTTGCCTATTTGCATGGGTGGCAACTGACCTTGCAGGATTCGCACCGAGTCTGCGAATGCCTTGTCGGTGCCCAGAGCACTTGCTGCCTGGAGAAAATGAGCAAAAGCGTCAAAGACCAGTTGATTGTCCATGGTGTTCCCGGCGGCCAGTGAGGTGCCCATGGGATGGCGGTTTTCGGGTGAGATGGAGGGATTGACTACCATCCAGCCGGTCTTGGGGTCCTTCCTGAGAACATCGGAAAAAAACAGGGCCACCCCTTTCAGGATGGGATACGCCTCGCTGAGGAAGGTCCGGTCTCCGGTGAAAAGGTAGTGTTGCCACAGATGCTGGCTGAGCCAGGCCCCGCCCATGGGCCAGGTGCCGTAAAAGGCTCCGTCCACCGGGCCGGTGATGCGCCACAGATCGGTGTTGTGATGCAGTACCCATCCCCGTGCCCCGTACATTTCCCGGGCTGCCTCCTGGCCAGTGACGGACAGTTCCCGGAGCATCTGGAACAGTGGTTCGTGCATCTCAGGCAAACGAGTTGGCTCTGCCGGCCAATAGTTCATCTCCGTGTTGATGTTCACCGTGTACTTGCTGTCCCAGGGAGGGCTCATTTTGTCGTTCCAGATTCCCTGCAGGTTCGCAGGCTGGGTGCCCGGGCGGGAGGATGAAATCAGCAGATAGCGTCCATACTGAAAGTACAGTGCTGCCAGCTGGGGATCATTTCCTGTGGCAAAGCCAGCGAGACGTCGGTCTGTGGGTTTGTTCACAGAGTCGGTCTCTCCCAGATCAAGGGAAACTCTCTCGTAGTAGTTTCGGTACTCCCAGATGTGCTCCTTGAGAATTTCGTCATAGCTTCGGGCCAGCGCCTTGAGGAGCCATTCCCGGGCCCTTCCCGAAGGGTCGGCACTGATATCCTTGTAATTCACAAAATTGGTGCCTGCTGACAACAGCAAGGTGACGGCATTGGCCCCACGGATTTCCAGAACGCTGTCCGAGGCGGTCAGTTTTCCTCCGTCCACAACGGGGCAGGCAATCACTTCAAACTGTACCTCCCCTTTTCTGTTCTCGTGGTTGCCGCTATTTCCCCTCAGGATAAGGCGACCATCGGCTGTCACGATTGAGTGTTTCTGAGGGGAGTCAAACCAGAGACGAAAGGAAATCCGGCCTTTATGGCTGGCCGTGAGCCGAAGCACAATGACCTGATCGGGGGCAGAAGCAAAACAAGTTCTGCGGAAGGTAACCCCATCGCGTGTGAAGCTGACGGTGCTGACGGCATTGCTGATGTCCAGGCTTCTTCGGTATTCTGTTACAGCTGTGTCCCCTTCAAAATCCAGCCACAGGTTGCCCAGGGTCTGATAAGGCATACCGTAGTTGTTCTCTTCCCTTCGGGGGCGTGGGATGACTGTGCCCAGAAGGTTTTCGGCTTCCAGATACTTTTCAGAAAAAATCAGGTCCTGAGCCTGAGGCAGAATATCCCGGAAGCCTTTTGGCAGATTGTTTCCGGGACCTCCGGCCCAGACCGTTTCTTCATTGAGTTGCAGTCTTTCGCGCGAAATGCCCCCGAACACCATGGCGCCCATCCTTCCGTTGCCAATGGGCAGGGCTTCCTCCCAAGTCTCTGCAGGTTGGTTGTACCAAAGGGCCCAGTTTGTATCCCCGGCTTTCGTGCTCAAGCAGATTCCTGCCAGGAGGCACAGCCACAATATCCGTGTTTTTCTCATAACGAGAGGGTTTGAACTCATTAGGTAAAGATACAATAAGATATTGTTCCGTTTTTTTATGCCCGTGTATTGTACGAAAGAAAAAAAAGTGTTTAATTCGCGTATTTAATAATACAATTAAATAATGCTATTAACATGGAGCAAGAAATTTTGGCTGCTGCCGAAAAATTGTTTCTCGCCAAGGGATTTGCTCTGACTTCAACTACGGAGATTGCCCGCGAGGCTGGTTGTAACCAAGCTTTGGTGCATTATTATTTCCGCACCAAGGAGCGGCTGTTTCAGGCAGTTTTTGAAAAACTGGCCCGGTTGTTTGTCTCTACTTTTCTCCAAATTGATGAGGAGGATCTGTCTTTTGAGGAACGTCTTCAAAAGAAGATAGAGGCGCATTTTGACATCATCAGTGCCAATCCGGCTCTGCCCGTGCTGTTTTTCAATGAGCTCAGCACCAACCCTCAGAGGCTGGAGGAGTTCAGGAGTCGTGTTTCGGAGATTCCCTCAGGAATTTTTCAGCGTCTTCGTGAGGATCTGGAGCGTGAGATCGCCCGCGGTGCGGTGCGTCCAATGGATGTTTTTGAGTTGGTGCTGACTGTGGTCTCCCTCAATGTGGGTTTGTTCCTGACGGCACCCTTGTTTAAGGCCTTGACGGGCATCACGGATGAACGCTTCCAGGAATTGGCTGTCAGACGAAAATCAGAGAATGTGAGGATTGTTCTTACTGCAGTAAAGCCTTGATTATGAAAAGATATATGGCTTCTTTTTTATGGCTGTGCTTCACGCTGTGGGCTGCAGGGCCCTGTCTTGCTGCATCACCCTTGCCCTCCGTTACCCTGGAGGAATGTCAGAAACAGGCGACGCTACATTATCCTCAGGTACAGCAGTACGGACTGATAGAACAGGCCCGCGCCTACAGTCTGGAGAATGCAGGCAAGGGATATCTTCCCCGGTTCACCCTTTCGGGGCGTGCATCGTACCAGTCTGAGGTGACGGAGATGCCTGTGGCTATTCCCGGTTTGGACGGGGTTAACAGGGCTCAGTATCAGGTTGTCGCAGAAGTAAACCAAACCGTTTGGGATGGCGGGGATATCCGCGCCCGGAAAAGGGTGGTGGAGGCTGCTGCTGAGGTAGATTTGAGGAAGAACGAGGTGGATTTGTATGCGCTCAGGGATCGGGTGAATCAGCTCTATTTCGGAATTTTGCTGATGCATGAATATCTGAGCCAGAACCTGCTGCTTGAAGAGGATCTGCGCGTGTACCGCGAAAAAATGGAACAGTGGATGAACAACGGCTGGGCCAATCAGTCGGATGTGGATGTCGTTGCTGTGGAACAACTTCGAACCCGCCAGAAGCGGACAGAATTGGAACATACGCTCACTGCCTACCGTGAAATGCTGGGGGTATTCACGGGGATGGATCTTTCAGGGGCGGTAACCCTACAGCGTCCGTCTGCACTGCTGCCGTCTGAATCCCTCTCATTCACAGGCCGAAATGCCCGGCCAGAAATCAAATGGTTCGATGCCCAGAGTGCTTTGTTTGAGCGTCAGGAGGCGACTCTTTCAGCCGCAATCCGTCCCCGTGTCAGCGTGTTTCTGCAGGGGGGGGTGGGTAACCCCGGCCTGGATATGCTTCGGGGGCGCAATGCCCTTTTCTACATCTCCGGAGCCAGGCTCTCCTGGAACCTGGGTGGGTGGTACACCCTCAAGAATGACCATGCTCAACTCCGGCTGGAACGGGAAAAAATAGTCAGTCGCAAAGAAACTTTTCTGTTTAACAATCATCTGGAAGTGACCCGGGTGCGGTCTGAGTTGGAAAAGTACCGGGAGCAGATGCAACGTGATCAGGAGATCATAGAGTTGCGTCGGAACATCCTGAGGGCCACCGGAGCCAAGGTGGAAAATGGCGTGTTGTCCGCTACGGACCTGATCCGTGAGATGAATGCCGAATCTCTGGCAATCAGCGAGAGGTCCCTTCATGAGATTCAGTACCTGAAGGCCGTATGGGAATTCAGGAATACCCTTAATATGGAACCATAAACCACAACAGATATGAACATTGTGAAAGCTACATCAGTATTGCTCCTTTCCCTGCCTGTTGCGGGTGTCCTGCTGCTGACGGCTTGCACCGGCAGCGGCAGTGAGTTTGATGCCACTGGAACCTTCGAAGCTACCGAGGTGCTTGTGTCTGCCGAAGTGTCGGGCAGAATCCTTACTTTGGATGTGCATGAAGGCCAGCAAATTCCCCGCGGAGCGGTTGTGGGGCTGTTAGACAGTGCGCAGTGGTACCTGCAAAAGCAGCAATTGCAGTCTTCCATGCGTGCCGCCCTGGTGCGCCGTCCCGAGATAGACACCCAGTTGGCGGCCCTGGAGCAACAGTTGCAGACCCAGATACAGGAACGTCATCGGGTGGAACGGCTTCTGGAGGCTCGTGCAGCCAACCAGAAACAATTGGATGATATCCAGGCTCAGATTGCCTTGATCGAACGTCAGATCAAAGCACAGCATTCTTCTCTTTCCAATACCTCGGAAGGCATTTCCGGGGATGTGGCGGCGATGCACTTCCAGATGGCCCAGTTGGATGACTACCTTAGGAAATGCCACCTGACCAACCCGATGTCCGGGACAGTTCTGGTGAAGTATGCTGAGCCCGGGGAGATGGCTGTGCCCGGGAGGCCTCTGTATAAACTTGGAGACACCGGAAATATGATTCTGCGGGCCTATCTGACATCGGCCCAGGTGGCCCAGATAAAGACCGGGCAGAAGGTGGAGGTGTATGCCGATTACGGGGAGGACGGCTACCGAACCTTTGAGGGTGTGGTTCAGTGGGTTTCAGACAAGGCCGAGTTTACCCCGAAAACCATCCAGACACGGGACGAGCGGGCCAATCTGGTGTACGCTGTCAAAATCGGTGTGCAGAACGATGGCTACCTGAAAATCGGGATGTACGGTGAAGTAAAACTGAATCAGCTATGAAGCAGCCGGCAGAGACCGTCACTGTACGGCATCTTCGCAAGAGCCACGGGAACACCCTGGCTCTCAGGGATGTCAGTTTCCAGGCTCGTGCGGGGGAAATCTGTGGCCTTATCGGGCCGGACGGAGCAGGCAAAACAACTTTGCTGCGGATTCTGGCCACCCTGCTGGTGCCTGATTCCGGGCAGGCGTCCATCGAGGGTCTGGATGTGGTGAAGGATTATCGGGCTATCCGCAGCCGTGTGGGGTATATGCCGGGACGTTTCTCCTTGTACCAGGATCTGACCGTAGAAGAGAACCTGCATTTTTTTGCTACGCTGTTTGGTACATCTGTTCAGGAAAACTACGAACTCATCAAGGACATCTACAGCCAGATTGAGCCTTTTCGTAAGCGCAGGGCCGGGGCTCTGTCTGGCGGGATGAAGCAAAAACTGGCCCTGAGCTGCGCCCTGATCCATCAGCCCTCGGTATTGTTGCTCGATGAGCCCACCACCGGGGTGGATGCAGTGTCCCGTAAGGAATTCTGGGGGATGCTGGGCCGTCTGAAACTTCAGGGCCTCACCATTCTGGTCTCTACCCCCTATATGGACGAGGCTGGTCAGTGCGATCAAATTTCACTCATCTCTGAGGGAGAGATTCTCCGAATCGGGACCCCGGTGGAGATTGTGCGGTCGTTTCGGAAACCGCTCTGGAATGCCCGGGGTGATGACATGCACCGTTTGCTCCTGAACCTGAGAGAACATCCTGCTGTGGAAGCATGTTATGCCTTTGGAGGCAATCACCACCTAACGCTTAGGGATGATTCGCTCACCCCTGCGGAACTTTCTGCTTACCTTTCGGACCGCGGACATGCCGGGATTCGTATCGCTGAGGCAGTTCCCGGTGTGGAAGATTGTTACATGGAGTTGCTTCGCACTCCGCAACAAACGTTGTTATGAAACCGGTGATTGAAGTGGACCGGTTGGTGAAGCGTTTTGGAGGTTTCACAGCCGTTGATCATATCAGTTTTGAAGTGGCCCCGGGGGAGATTTTTGGATTTCTGGGCGCTAACGGAGCAGGAAAAACGACTGCCATGCGGATGTTGTGCGGGTTGAGCAAGCCTACTTCAGGTACCGGAAAGGTCGCGGGATATGATATTGCCTCCCATCCCGATGAGGTCAAGAAACGCATCGGCTATATGAGTCAAAAATTCTCCCTGTACGGTGACCTCAGAGTATGGGAGAATATCCGGCTGTTTGCCGGAATCTACGGGGTTCCCCAACGGGAGATTGCACCGCGTACGGATGCGTTGCTCTCCCGGCTGGACTTCGCTGCGGAACGGAACACTCTGGTCCGGGATCTGCCCCTGGGTTGGAAGCAAAAGCTGTCGTTTTCTGTTTCGGTGTTTCATCATCCGGGCATCGTTTTCCTGGATGAGCCCACCGGGGGTGTGGACCCGGTGACCCGCCGTAAGTTTTGGGAGCTTATTTACCAGGCAGCCGATGAAGGCATCACCGTGTTTGTGACCACACATTATATGGATGAGGCTGAGTATTGCCATAGGGTGTCCGTGATGGTGGACGGACGGATTGAGGCACTGGATACTCCGGAACGGCTCAAACAGCAGTTTGGAGCCACAGAAATGGATGAGGTGTTTCAGCAACTGGCCCGCAAGGCTCAACGTCAAGAACTATGAGCAGGGTTTTTATCTTTTTTGTGCGTAAGGAGTTCCTGCATATCTTCAGGGATGTCCGGACCATGGTTATCCTGTTGGGCATCCCTGTGGTCCAACTGATCCTTTTTGGTTTTGCCATCTCCACCGAGGTGAAGAATGCCCGGATTGCCGTGCTGGATCTTTCGCGCGATGCGGCTTCCCGTGCGGTTACCGAACGTCTGGATGCCAGTGCCTATTTTGATGTGGGATGGCATCTGGAGCATCCCGGAGATGTGGAAAAAGTGTTTCGGGAAGGAAAGGCTCCTTTGGTGGTGGTGTTCAGCGAACGTTTCCAGCAACAGATGTTGCACTCCGGTTCTGCAGGAATTCAGTTGATAGCCGATGCCTCCGATCCAAATTATGCGACTACCCTCACCCGGTACGCCGAAGCCATTATTGCAGACTTTGAACGGGAACTACAGGCATCTGACGGAGTGGCAGCAGACGGACTGTCAGCAGATGGGCAGCCGGGAAGCACACAGGCGGCAGCACCTCAGGGTATTGTACCGCAGCTCACCATCCTATACAATCCACGGCTCCAAAGTGCCTACCAGTTCGTTCCGGGGGTGCTGGGGATGATTCTGATGTTGATCTGTGCCATGATGACGGCAATCTCCATCGTGCGCGAGAAAGAAACCGGAACTATGGAGGTGCTGCTGGTATCCCCTGTGCGTCCGATCTTGATTATCCTGGCAAAAGCTGTTCCCTACTTTGTGCTCTCGTGTGTGAACTTGGCCACAGTGCTGCTCCTTTCGGTGTTTGTGCTGGGGGTCCCTGTTGCCGGCAGCCTTGTATGGCTGGTGCTGGTGTCGTTCCTTTTTGTGTTTGTGTCCCTCTCCCTGGGGTTGCTGGTGTCCACCCTGACCCGTTCGCAGGTGGTGGCCATGCTGATATCAGGGATGTCGTTTATGCTTCCGGTGGTGCTGCTTTCGGGAATGATGTTTCCGGTGGAGCATATGCCGCGGGTTTTGCAGATGCTTTCACACATGATTCCTGCCAAGTGGTTCATTATTGTGGTCAAGGACCTGATGATCAAGGGTGCCGGGATCTCCGCCGCACTACCGGAGGTGCTGGTGCTGTGTGGGATGGCTGTGGTGTTTGTCACCTTGAGTTTGTTGAATTTTAAACACCGCCTGGAATGATTCGATATCTGTTGGAGAAGGAATTCAGGCAAATCCGGAGAAATCGTTTCCTGCCCCGGATGATTCTGGCTTTTCCCCTGATGGTGCTGCTGGTATTCCCCGGAGCCGCCAGTTTTGAAGTGAGGAATATCCGTTTGACGGTTGTGGACCAGGACAAAAGCCCAAATTCACGGAGGTTGGTTGATAAAGCGGTTTCATCGGGTTTCTTCCTGTTGTCGCGTATGTCCGCCGATTATGCGCAGGCTCTGGATATGGTGGAGCGGGACAGGGCTGACATGATTCTGGAGATACCCCGGCATTTTGAACGTGATCTGGTCCGGGAGCAGAGGGCTTCAGTACGCCTTTCGGCCAACGGAGTGAATGCGGTGAAAGCGGGAGTGGGTAGTGCCTATCTGACCAGTATTCTGGCCGATTATTCCCGCGATTTCAGCCATTATGGAACCAGCCTGGCACACGTGGAAGTGGTTCCTCGTTTTCGGTTCAATCCTACCCTGAATTATATTGTCTTTATGGTGCCAGCCTTGATGGTGATGGTGCTTACCATGCTGTGCGGGTTTCTTCCGGCTTTGAATATCGTGGGAGAAAAGGAAGCCGGGACTATGGAGCAGATGAATGTTACACCGGTCCCGAGATTTCTCTTTATATTTTCCAAACTCTTGCCTTACTGGCTGATGGGTTTTGTGGTACTCACGCTTTGTTTTGGAGCTGCGTGGCTGTTTTATGGACTGCTCCCTGTCGGGAACCTGGGGGTGATATACCTGTTTGCAGCACTTTATGTGCTGACAATTTCGGGATTTGGGCTGGTCATTTCCAACCACTCCCGCACGGTGCAGCAGGCAATGTTTGTGATGTATTTTGTGGTGATTCTGCTCATCATTATGAGCGGGTTGTTTACTCCAGTTCAGAGCATGCCTCCCTGGGCCAGGGCCCTGACGATGCTGAATCCGCTCAAATACCTTATGGAAGTGATGCGTATGGTGTATCTCAGGGGCAGCGGGGTAGCCGATATGGTGACCCACCTGACGGCCCTGGCCGGTTTTGCGTTGTTCTTCAATACATGGGCTGTGTTGAGTTACCGCAAAACCGGCTAGTCCGGAGGCCTGATTACCAGTTCAGAATTTTGTTGAAGTCAAACTCAGACGGGTCAGAAACATACTCTCTGGCTGCTTCGTAGTCCGCAGGGGTGATGTAGTGCAGCAGAGTGTTCACTACTGACTGAACCCGGTTGCTGTCCACGTTGACCAGGCGGGGCGGAATCTTTCCGGTGCCAGGGTCCTGCAGGTCCTTGAGGTACAACGGAGAGCATTCTCCGGCAGGATCGATGTACACCATGCACCCTGATTTCCCCTCGCTGAAGAGTTTGTGCACGCCCATCCCCAGCATGGAGCAATACACCAAGTCAAAGGCAACGGGGGTTTGACAACGGACTTCGTAACCGATCTCAACGGGGCGGCTCTTGACTTTGATGCCCAGTTTTTTTACCTTGGCTTCAAGCATCTCGTTAAAGATGTGAGCTTTGGAAACCTTGCCGAGTTCGGGGTGTCCGTGGTCGTCATAGGAAAAGTGAATGCCCGATTTCTTGATTTCCTCATCGCTGAGTTCGTGAAAAACACCCTCGGAGATAATGGCTGCTCCGTATTTGAGCCCCATAATCTTGCGTTTGATGATGGAAGAAACCACCAGGTTGACAATCTTGTCCACAGTGATGGTGGTCTTGTTGAACATCTCAGGGATGATAATCATGGGGTAGTGGCAAGCAGCCCCGATGCCGAAGGCAAGATGTCCGGCCGAACGTCCCATAGCAGCTACCACAAACCAGTTTTCGCTGGTGCGGGCATCCTCGTACACCGTGGTCCCAATGCGTGTGCCTTCGGCTTTGGCCGACTGGTACCCAAAAGTGGGTGAGCCAACGGGCAGGGGAAGGTCGTTGTCAATGGTTTTGGGAACGTGGATGTTCGAGATGGGATAATTCTTGTCGGTGAGGAACTTGGCTATGCGGTTGGCGGTCGAGGCGGTGTCGTCCCCTCCCACGGTAACCAGCAGGGTGATCTGGTTCTTGACAAAGAAGTCCAGATTGAAGTCCTCCTGAAAATTCTTGTCGGAGGGTTTGAACCGGCTCATCTTGAGGTACGAACCACCCCGGTTGAAGATCTCATCGGAGAGCATGAAGTCAAAGTCAACAGTGCGGGGGGTCTTGGAGAACAATCCGGTGTATCCCTCGTGTAACCCGATAACACGGTATCCGTTTCTCAAAAATGTCTTGGCCACACTGGCCACTACGGTGTTCATCCCGGGAGCCGGGCCACCACCCGTCAAAATTGCTATAGCCTTCATTGGTTTGGTTTTTTTGTTTGATTTTGCGCCTGCAAAGTTGTTAAAAAAAAATGAGAATTAATGCCTATATTTGTTAGACACCGTTTGGGCAAAACCTCTTGTTTCGCTTGTTTTACCCCGGTGATGTTCATAGAAAAAACCGGAATATGAGTTATCTGAATTTTGACAAGACACAACTGGTCAACCTTGAATATTCCCTGAGCAGGGAAATCCTCCGAACCAACCGTGCCGGTTCCTACAGTTCTTCGACCATAATAGGATGCAATACCCGGAAATACCACGGATTGCTGGTGTCGCCTGTGCCCGAGCAGGATAACGAACGTTTTGTGTTTCTGTCCTCGCTGGACGAGACTGTGGTGCAGCATGATGCTGAGTTTAACCTGGGGATTCACCGCTTTGATGAGCATGTGTATCACCCCAAGGGTCACAAGTACGTGGTAGATTTTGACGCGGAAACCTTAGTCAAAACAACTTTCCGTGTGGGTGGCGTGTACCTGACCAAGGAGAGTCTGCTGGTGGACGGACAGGAACAATTGCTTATCCGTTATACCTTACAGGAGGCACATTCCGACACCCTGCTCCGTTTCCGTCCTTTCCTTGCGTTCCGGAACATTCATCAGCTCAGCAAGGCCAATATGTTTGCCAATACACGGGTTCAGCCTGTAAAAAACGGGGTGTCCTCCGAGATGTATACGGGTCTGCCCACGCTTTATATGCAGTTTTCTGTCAAAGCAGAGTTTGTCCCCATCCCGGATTGGTACTACAATATTGAATATGCCAAAGAGCAGGAGCGGGGCTATAATTATCGCGAGGACCTCTTTGTCCCAGGTTTCTTCGAGGTTCCCATCCGCAAGGGGGAGAGTATTATTTTCTCCGCAAGCCTCAGGGAGGAGTCTCCGGCTACTTTCAGAAGAAAATTCAGCCTGATGACAGAGCGCAGGCTGCCTCGTGCCAGTTTTGCCCACTGTCTGACCAATGCTGCCCACCAGTTTGTGGTTCAAAAGGGCAAGCGGGCTGGTATCATTGCCGGTTTCCCATGGTTCGGCTCCTGGGGTCGGGACACCTTTATTTCTCTTCCCGGTCTGACTCTGGCCATTGATGAGCCCGAAGTGTGCAAGGCGGTGATGGATACCGAAGTGTCCCGGATGCAGGGTGGTCTCTTTCCAAACATGGGCGGGGACGAACATCCTGCATTCAATTCGGTGGATGCACCCCTTTGGTTCTTTTGGTCGCTTCAGCGCCTGGAAGGCTATTGGGGGCAGGATGCCCAGATATGGCGGTGGTATGGTAAGTACATGAAAACCATTTTGGAGAGCTTTCGAAACGGCTCCTTGCCTTATGGGATTCTGATGCATCAGAATGGTCTGGTATTTGCAGGTGAGCCGGGCATCGCCCTGACCTGGATGGATGCTGTGGTGCACGGGGAGCCTGTGACGCAGCGCATGGGGTACCCTGTTGAGATCAATGCGCTTTGGTACAATGCGGTGTGCTATACGCTTGCCTTAGCCAGACAGGCTGGCGACCGGAAGTTTGTTTCCGAATGGGGAAGCCTTCCGGAGCTGATTGCCGATTCATTTGTCAAGACATTCTGGAGTGAGCAGCGGGGCTATCTGGCCGATGTGGTGTGTCATGGGGTGCAGGACTGGTCTGTGCGTCCCAATCAGGTGATTGCTGTCGGATTGCCCTTTGTCCCGGTAAGTCGTGACATTCAGAAGGAGGTTCTGGATGTGGTGTGCCGTGAACTCCTCACCCCCCGTGGATTACGGACCCTTTCGCCTCAGGATGAGCGTTATGCGCCTGTTTATGAGGGGAATCAGGAAGAGCGGGACCGCGCCTATCATCAGGGTACTGTATGGCCGTGGTTGTTGCAGCCTTTCGGACTGGCTTGGCTGTCGGTTCACGGAAAATCCGGAGTGGCGTTCATCCGCGACTTGGTGTGCAGCTTTCAGGAGGAAATGTCTCAGCACGGGATTGCCACCGTTTCGGAAATATACAACGGCAACCCTCCCCACATTGGTAAGGGGGCCATTTCGCAGGCATGGAGCGTGGCAGCATTACTCTTGCTGATGCGGGAACTGGAAAAATTTGAAGATAAGTAGGAAGTATCTGACTATAAAACAAAGGTTTATGAAGGTGTTGATGTTTGGGTGGGAGTTTCCGCCGCATATCTCGGGAGGATTGGGAACTGCCTGTTTCGGGTTGACCCGCGGGCTGGCAGCACTACCCGATGTGGAGGTAACTTTTGTGGTGCCCAGAATGTTTGGCGATGAGGACCAAAGCAAAATCCGCCTTGTGGGAGCCAATCAGGTGCCGGTGCGGGTTCAGGACGTCCGGGTGGAGGGTTTCCTTCGTGCTTTTCACCAGGTAGAGGTGGGGGTGCAGTTATTTCCCTACGTGGATCCGGAGGCGTATGAGCTGGTGTCTCAGGTATCTGAGCCGGGAGAAAACAAGTTCATCACTACAGATGTGATGGGCCGTTTTCAGTTTTCGGGAGGCTACGGAAAGGACCTCAACACGGAAATATCCAATTACGCCATTGTGGCTACAACCATTGCTATGGAGAACGATTTCGATCTGATTCATGCCCACGACTGGTTGTGTTATCCTGCCGGAATGGCTGCCAAGTATATCTCTGGAAAACCTCTGGTCATCCATGTGCATGCCACGGATTTTGACCGAAGCGGAGGCAATGTGAATCCCGTGGTTTTTGATATTGAGAAGAAGGGTATGGAAGCAGCGGACAAAATCATCACCGTGAGCAATCTTACCCGCAATATTGTGATTGAGAAGTATGGGATTGATCCTGATAAGGTGGTGACTGTGTACAACGCCGTGGAGCCGGTAGTCACTGCTTCGGAACCGTTCCTCAGGAAGGGAGTGAATGAGAAAATAGTGACCTTTCTGGGCCGCATCACCATGCAGAAGGGCCCCGAGTATTTCATTGAAGCTGCAGCACTGGTGCTGAAAAAAATGAACAATGTGCGCTTTGTGATGGCCGGGAGCGGGGACATGATGAACAAGATGGTGCGCCGGGCTGCGCGGCTGGGCATCACCGATAAGTTTCATTTCACCGGTTTTCTCAAGGGAGACGATGTGTATCAGATGTTCGCCATGAGTGATGTGTATGTCATGCCTTCTGTTTCTGAACCCTTCGGCATTTCCCCTCTGGAGGCAATGCAGTCCAATGTTCCGGTGATTATCTCCAACCAATCCGGGGTGGCCGAGGTGCTGGAGCATGCCATCAAGATTGATTTCTGGGACACCCATGCCATGGCCGATGCCATCTACGGGATTCTCAATTATCCTGCCCTTCATGCCACCTTCAGGAAGCAAGGGAAGCAGGAGGTGGACAATATGAAGTGGGAGGATTCTGCTGCTGATGTCCGCAAGGTGTATTTAAGTGTTTTGTCTTAATTCTGGTTGTCATGAAGAACATCTGTCTGAATTTTCAAGTACATCAGCCTTTTCGACTTAAGCGATATCGGTTTTTCAGTATAGGTCATGATGATTACTATTATGACGACTACGCCAATGAGTCCTATATCCGGCGTGTTGCTGAGGTTTCCTATCTGCCCGCTAACAGACTGTTGTTGCAGTTGATTGAGGCTATGAGGGGAAAGTTGCGCGTGTCCTTCTCCATTTCGGGGGTAGCCCTCGACCAGTTTGAGTTGTATGCTCCCGAGGTGATTGCGGGTTTCAAGGCTCTGGCCCGTACCGGTTGCGTGGAATTTTTGGGCGGCACCGATGCCCATTCTCTGGCTTCCCTGGTGGATCGCACGGAGTTCGAGCGACAGGTTCTGGCACATCAGGAAAAGGTGAAACGGCTCCTGGGGGTGGAACCTTCCAAGGTGTTCTGCAATACAGCCCTTTTGTACAGCAACGATATCGGGAACATGATCAGCGACCTGGGTTTTCAGGGGGTACTCACCGAGGGTGCCAAACATATTCTTGGGTGGAAGAGTCCCAACTATGTGTATTGTTCTCCTGTGCAGCCGCGTCTGAAGCTGATTCTGCGCAATATCAAGCTGAGTGATGACATCCGGTATCATTTTGGCGAGCCTTCATGGTGTGAATTTCCACTCACTGTTGACAAGTTTCTGGATTGGCTTGACCAGATGGACTCCCGGGAGGAGGTGGTAGCCCTGAGCATTGATTACGCTACTTTTGGAGAGAAGCTGCCGGAGTCGTCGGGAATTTTTGAGTTTCTCAGGTTTCTCCCCCAGATAGGTATCAAAAGGCATTTTCATTTTTTAACGCCTGCCGAGGTGATGTCCTTCCACCCTGTGGCGCCCATCAATGTGTACTTCCCGGTTTCCTGGATGGACGAGGAACGGGATACCTCGGCCTGGCTGGGGAATGAGTTGCAGCAGGAGGCTTTTGACAAACTTTACGCGCTGCGTGAACGGGTGTGGCCTTCGGACAACCGGAAGATACAGCTGGATTGGAAATGCCTGCAGGCTTCTGACCACTTTAGGTTTATGAGTTCCAAACACTATTCCACAGCGCGCCGCTCTCCCTATAATCCTTACGGATCCCCCTACGATGCGTTCATCAATTACATGAATGTGCTTTCGGATTTTGCGGCCTCTCTCCCGGGGGAGACCCGCAAGGATGATGTGTGCGCTACGGCTGCCGAGCTGCAGCGGCAGTTGCAGGAAAAGGAGCAGCAATATGAGCGCCTGAGGCTGGAGCTGGACAAGATGAAAGTGTCGGTGGCTAAGGCCAAGAAAGCATTGCTGGCGAGCTTCGAAGAGGATGAGGAGGCTCCCCGGAAACCAGCCCGGCTCAAAAAGAAGGTTTAATTTTTTAAATTATTTGTATTTCGCCGAAACCTTTTTAACTTTGCAAGCCCAAAATTTTAAAGAATTCTTGTAATGTACGCTATTGTTGAGATCGCAGGACAGCAGTTCAAGGTTGAGAAAGATCAAATGATTTTTGTTCATCGGCTGGATGCAGAAGAAGGTGCAACGCTTACCTTCGATAAGGTATATCTGGTGGATGACGGGAGCCAGGTACAGGTGGGGATGCCTGTGGTGAGCGGTGCTTCTGTGGCTGCTCGTGTAGTGGCCCACAAAAGAGGCGACAAGGTGTTGGTATTCAAGAAAAAAAGGCGTAAAAGCTATCAAAAAATGACCGGGCATCGTCAAGACCTCACCCAGGTTTTGATTGAGGGCATCAAAGCGTAACCATTGACCTATTAATATCCAAGAAAAATGGCACATAAAAAAGGCGTCGGGAGTTCCCGAAACGGTAGAGATTCACAAAGCAAAAGGCTTGGAGTGAAATTGTTCGGTGGCCAGACCTGTAAGGCCGGGAATATTCTGGTCCGTCAGCGCGGAACCGTTCACAATGCTGGTGAGAATGTTGGTATGGGCAGGGATCATACCTTGTTTGCCCTCACCGATGGCACCATCGAATTCCGTCGCAAAGAGAACAACAAATCGTATGTATCTGTCGTTCCTGTTGCCCAGGAATAATAAAATTCTAATTTTTGTAACGCTCCTGTAAATTTCGAGTAAATTTACAGGAGTTTTTTTATGTATTGGTTATGCTGACAATCAAGCAGATTGAAGAGAACAGAGATTATGTAGTAGAACGTCTGGCCGTGAAGCACTTTCAGGCTGCTCAACTCGTGGACCAGATTATTGGGCAAAGTGTGGCCCGCCGTCAATGTATTACCCGGACCGAGGCTATTCAGGCCGAGCTGAATCAGAATGCCCGTTCTATCGGCCAGTTGCTGAAGGAAGGCCGCAAGGAGGAAGCCGAGGCTGCCAAGCAGACAACTGCAGCCCTGAAAGCACAGCTCACCAGTCTTAGTTCAGAACTCGACGCGTTGGAGATGCAATTGAAGCATCTGGTGGTGCAACTACCCAATCTGCCGCACCAGTCGGTCCCTCAGGGGCGTGCTGCTGCAGACAATGTGGAGGTGCGCAGCGGAGGCCAGTTGCCCGTTCTGGACGGAACCGCCCTGCCGCATTGGGAGTTGGCTCAGCGCTATGATATCATTGATTTTGAGCTTGGAGTTAAGATTACCGGGGCAGGGTTTCCTGTGTACAAAGGACAGGGGGCACGGTTGCAAAGGGCTCTGATAGCATTCTTTTTGGATGAGGCTGTGCGTGCCGGATATACTGAGTATATGCCGCCCATTCTGGTGAACGAGGACTCTGGGTTTGGTACCGGCCAGTTGCCCGATAAGGAGGGACAGATGTATCATGCTACTGCAGATAATTTCTATCTGATACCCACTGCAGAAGTACCGGTAACCAATATGTACCGTGATGTGATTCTGCGATCTTCAGACTTTCCCGTACGAATGACCGCCTACACGCCCTGTTTCCGCAGGGAGGCCGGCTCGTACGGAAAGGATGTGCGGGGTCTGAACCGATTGCATCAGTTTGACAAAGTGGAGTTGGTTTGTCTGGAACATCCGGACCGGTCCTATGCCACTCTTGATGCCATGGTAGAGCATGTTGAATCGCTGTTGGTTAAACTTCAGTTACCCTATCGTATCCTGCGCCTTTGTGGCGGGGACATGAGTTTTACTTCCGCTCTCACTTATGATTTTGAAGTTTATTCGGCCGCTCAGAACATGTGGCTCGAAGTGAGCTCAGTGTCGAATTTTGAGTCTTTTCAGGCCAACCGCCTGAAACTTCGTTACCGTGAGGAGGGTGAAAAACAGACCCGTCTGGCACACACTTTGAACGGAAGTGCATTGGCCTTGCCCCGCATTGTGGCTGCCTTGCTGGAGAACAATCAGGGCCCTGAAGGAATCCGGATTCCTGAGGCTCTGAGGCCATACACCGGGTTTGATACAATTCAATAGCAATCATTGTCTCACTATTAATTCATACGGCTATGAAAAAGTGGATGGTATTACTCGCGGGCCTGTGTGTGTCTCTGGGTGTCTCTGCCCAGACCACAAGGGTCTATCTCAACCGGCAGGGCCTGGAGATATCCTCGCCCAAAAGGGCCGCGTTCTATCGTGATATTGAGCGGTTATCGGACAGCCTTTACATCGTGAAGCACTATTCTGGCGGTGGGGTTCTGTTATGGAAGAGCGACATGAAGCAACTCTCTCCAGAGCTGGCGCTCAACAGGATTACTTATTATCCTGATGGCAAAATCAGCAAGCATGAGGATATCTCCGGATGGACCATTGAGTTGTACCCTTCAGGGCAGGTCAAGGCAAAATATGCCAGAAGCAAGGAAGGGGCTCTGGACGGGGAGGTGGTTTGTTTCTACGAAAATGGCCAGGCATTGCGTCGCGATATGTACCAGCAAGGCACGTTGGTCTCCGGTACCTGCTACGATGAGTCTGGGGCTGAGGTCCCGCATTATCCTTTTTTTGAGTTGGCTTCCTTTGGAAAACGATTGCCGGGAGTGGACGGTTTTATGCAGGAGTGGGTGTATCGTAATCTGAGGTATCCCAAGTTCGCATTAAACCGGATGATTCAGGGTGTGGTGCTGGTCGGGTTCACGCTTAAGGCCAACGGATTGGTGGACGATGTCCGCCTGCTGCAAGGGGTGGAAAGAAATCTGGACGCTGAAGCGATGCGTTTGGTGAGCAGTTCTCCTGCCTGGAGAAGCCCTGCTATGATGAACAAAAAGCCGGTGGATTCCTATTTTATTGCCCCCGTGGCTTTTGTCATCGAATAATCAAAGCAGACCCTGCTCCAGTTTCACCACAATCTCTTCGATCATTTTGTCTTCTCCCCGGGGGTCATACTCAGTTTTGAGATTGATCTTGAATAGCCGCGCAAAGGTTTGGAAGAAGGTGGCCGTTAATCCGCCTCTGAACTCCTTGATGAGTTCGTAGGCGTTGTTGTTCGTTTCCCTGTCAATGAGTTTGAGCAGAATTAATCCCTGCCTGAAGGTGAGCCGCTTTAGGTCGTCCTCAAATTGTTCCCTGAGCTCGGCCTCCACTTTTTTGATGTATTCCTTGCGTTCCTTGCCCGAGGTGATCTTTGAATAGCGGGCGTTCAAAACTTTCAATTGTTCCCGGGTAGCCACGGCAAAAGGGTATGCCCTGCGGATGTTGTACAGCATCCTGTTGTATTCTGCCGTGTACCGGCGGTAGGCCCGCTCTTCCTGTTTGGATTTGAATACTCTGGGGGTGGACACTTCAACAGGGTCCAGAACATAGATAAAGAGGCTGTCGCCATTGTAGGCATATCGGTACAGATACTCGCCCGTAGGGCTTTGCCCCCGGCCCTGTGCCATACAGCACAGCAGGAACAGAACCGGCCATATCTTTTTCATGCGGTTTCCTCTGACGGATTCGTTCGGCTGCGGGAAAACAGGGCTTTGACCAGGTGCTCCACCTTGCCCAGCGGAATGAAGCGCATGGAGGGGAAAGCGCGTTCCAGACGGGCGTGGTTTGCTTTGGCCATGAAAAGGGATGTGAGTCCCATCTTTTCCGCCTCCTGGATACGCTGCTCGATACGGCCTACCGGGCGGATTTCTCCCGAGAGGCCAACTTCGGCAGCAAAGCAGCATCCCGGGGGAATGGGTATGTCCAGACTTGAAGACAGAATCGCTGCCACTACCCCGAGGTCAATAGCCGGGTCTTCCACCCTGAGCCCTCCGGCAATATTGAGAAATACGTCCTTGCTCCCAAGCCGGAAACCGGCCCGTTTTTCCAGAACGGCCAGAAGCATGTTCAGCCTTCGGACGTCAAACCCGGTACAGGAGCGCTGAGGAGTTCCGTACACAGCCGAGCTGACCAGAGCCTGCACTTCAATCAGAAAAGGGCGAAGTCCGTCAATCGTTGAGGCGATACCTACTCCGCTCAGATGCTCATCATGAGGCGAAACCAGCAGTTCCGAGGGATTGGTAACGGCTTGTAAACCTTTCGCGCCCATGGAATAGATACCCATCTCTGCCGTAGAGCCAAAACGGTTTTTCTGGGCCCGGAGTACCCGGTACAAATGATGGGGGTCCCCTTCGAACAGCAGCACGGTGTCCACCATGTGTTCCAACACCTTGGGCCCGGCCAGGATGCCGTCCTTGGTGATGTGTCCGATGAGCAGAAAGGTGGTGTGGGTGGTCTTGGCGTAGCGTAGCAATCGGGCGGTACATTCCCTGATTTGGGATACGCTTCCTGTGGTGGCCTCCAGACTGTCGGTGCTGATGGTTTGGATGGAGTCAATGACCACCATACCAGGGCGTTCCTGATCGAGAAAATCCAGAATCTGTTCCAGAGATGTGCTGTTGGCAAAAAGGCAGTCGCCTGGGGAAGCGGCCACTCTGGATGCCCGCATCTTGATTTGGTGCAGACTTTCTTCTCCTGAGATGTAGAGCAGCTTTCGGTGCTTCATGTTCAGAGCAACCTGGAGAGCCAGCGTTGACTTCCCGATTCCCGGCTCACCTCCCAGCAACACCATGGATCCCGGAACCAGTCCGCCTCCCAGTACTCGGTCAAACTCCGGATCATGGGTGTGGACGCGGGACTCTTCCTGCTCTTCGATTTGGTCCAAAGTGCGCGGTGGTTCAGAGGCAAGCAGATTCCCTCCAGAAGACTTTTCTTTTCGGGCGGACGATGGCTCTTCGACAAAAGTATTCCATTCCCCGCAGGAGGGGCAGCGCCCCAGCCACTTGGCCGACTCGGCTCCGCAGTTGCGGCAGAAAAAGGTGGTTTTGCTTCGGGCCATAGGTTTTGTGTGAGGGGTAAATTTACATATTTGTTCGCTTTTGCCAGAAGAACTGCTCTTTTTGCCGCTCTTTTTCTTTGAGGTCGGTGGCCGTGAAGACAGGCTTGAGGGTATAGGGGTCAACGCCTGTGTAATACATCACCGAAGACAGGGTCATTGGAGTCGGGGTAAAGTCTTGAACCTGTTCCACCGGAATGCGAAGGGTGCGGATCTTTTGGGAAAGCTTCTGCATATCCTGTTGCCGGCAACCCGGGTGGCTGGAGATCAGATACGGAATGAGTTGCATTCGGGTTTGGTGCTTGTGATTGATTTGGTCAAAAGCTTTTTTCAGAATCAGAAACTGATCAAACGAAGGTTTGCGCATCAGGCGCAACACTCCTTCCTCAGTGTGCTCCGGAGCCACTTTAAGCCGGCCAGAGGTGTGGTACAGACAAAGCTCCTCAAAATAGGTATGGTGGATTTCGCTGCGGAATCCTCCGTGTCGGCCGCCTCCGGCAGGATCCAGCAAAAGATCGTAGCGGATGCCGCTGCCCACGAAGGCTTTTTTGATTCCGGGTAAGGCGCGGACAGCCCGGTATAGCTCCAAAAGGGGTCTGGGATCGGTGTCCAGGTTGCGACATACGGATGGGAACAGGCAGGAAGGCCGACGACACCTGGCACATAATCCGGTGTCCTTGCCGTGCAATCGGTACATATTGGCCGAGGGACCTCCTACATCGGAGATGTAGCCCGCAAAACCAGGCATCTTGGTGATCTCTGAAGCCTCTCTGAGGACAGAGGCAAGGGAGCGGCTCACCACAAACTTTCCCTGATGCGCCGAGATGGTGCAGAAACTGCATCCTCCAAAGCATCCCCGGTGAATGTTTATGGAATACCGGATCATTTCGTAGGCAGGGATTGGCTTGTCTTTATACCGGGGATGAGGCAGGCGGGTATAGGGAAGATCAAAAGAGGCGTCGGTCTCCGCCTCGCTCCAGGGCAGATATGGCGGTTCCACCACGATGGTCCCCTGTGCATGCGGCTCCAGAATCCGGGCGGCTTGCATTTTGTTAGACTCCTCTTCAATGGTTTTGAAGTTCCGGGCAAACAGCATCCGGTCGTGCAGGCAGGCTTCATAGCTGTGCAGCGTCAGCCCCTCGGGCAAGGGGCCGGATTGGTGGATATAGGCTGTTTGCGGAACGTTCGTGAGGGCTCCGATAGTTTCTCCGGCGTTCAGTCTGAGAGCAATCTCGCGGATGCTTTTCTCCCCCATGCCGTACACCAGCAGATTGGCTCCGCTTTCGTGCAATATACCTGGAAGCAACCGGTTCTGCCAGTAGTCGAAGTGTGTCAGCCTGCGCAGGGAAGCCTCTATGCCTCCCAGGATGATGGGGGTATCGGGATATATCTGGCGAAGGATGCGGCTGTACACTGATACGGCGTAATCAGGCCGGAACCCGGCCTGCCCCCCGGCTGTGTATGCATCGTTGCTTCGGAGTCGCTTCCGGGCTGTGTAGTGATTGACCATACTGTCCATGCAGCCTCCTGAGATGCCAAAGAATAAACGCGGGGCACCCAGTTTCTTGAAATCCCTCAGGTCGTCCTGCCAGTTGGGCTGGGGCACAATGGCTACCCGCAATCCTATGGATTCCAGGATCCTTCCGATGACGGCGGTCCCAAAGGACGGGTGGTCCACGTAGGCATCTCCGCTGAAGAGAATCACATCCAGTTGAGCCCAGCCGCGGGCCTCCACCTCTTTACGGGAAGTGGGCAGCCAGGCAGAGGGTGGTTGTGTGGATGCAGGTGCCATAATGACCACAATATATGCCTTTCAAATGAATAGTGGTTCAGCGAATAGTAAGATTTCTTATCTTGGTGCACGAAACTGTATGACACGGTTCCGGATTGGGTATGGTGCCTCTCCATGTGATCAAAACTTGTGGATTCCTTAGCTGTGTGTGCTTTTTGCTCATCTGGTGTCCTGTGTATGGCCAGTCGCAGCCACAGACCGGGGATGTTTTTCTGGATTCGGTCGAGGATGTACAGGGCAAACGATTTTTTGAATCTATCACCAAGGGGACGGACGATTCCTGGTTGATGCGCGAGCTTACCGGCCTGGTGATTACCTCGCCCCGCTCCTCAGAGTTGTTGAATGATTCTGTTCAGGTGGTGGAAAGGGTGTATTACTTCAAAAGGTACGAAGGACAGAAGATACGGTCTCTCAGGTTTTTGCGCCTGGACCCTTTTGGAGCGACTACTGCAGATACCGTCCCCGGTCCGCTTACCTGGATTGAACGAACCGGGAATAGTGTCAGGACCAAGACCACAGAACGTAAGGTGCGTAATTACACTTTGTTCCGTGAGGGTGAGGCGGTGGATGCCTTCAAAATGGCCGATACCGAGCAACTGCTCCGTGGACTGGATTATATTGAGGATGCCCGGATTTATATCACTCCTGTGGCTGGCGTTGCCGGGTATGTGGATGTCGTTGTGGTAACCCACGATGTGTGGCCGATAGCCCTTGAAGTGGATATTCCCCACCTTAACACGGGAGAGTTGGAGGCTTGGCACCGGAACTTTATGGGCATTGGTCTGGATGTGGAACAGGGTTTTTACTGGGGGCCTACCAAGCATAAGTCCTACGGATATATGGGAGAGGTGGGCATGGGGAATTTATTCCAGTCTCTTACGGATTTCCGTGTCAACTACACCAATAAGTTCGAGCGTACGCTGTTTCATGTGTCTTTGGAGCGGCCCTTCTCTATTCCCACCATGAAATACGGCGGGCGGCTGTCTTATACTAAGTCGAAAGTTGAGGTGGAGGATTATTATGAAGGCATTCAACTGGGGGTGAAGGATGGCCAGTTCGTCACTCTGCGGTTTGACCAGACCGATGTGTGGCTGGCTCGTTCTTTCCGCCTCCAATCCAGGGTTTCTGCCCCCCTGAACCGACGGAACCTCACGCTGAGTGGGCGGTTTCTGCGGACCCACTTCAGTGAGCGCCCCGAGGACCTGGAACAGGATTACTATCCGCTGCAGAATACTGCAGTCTATCTGGGTGCCCTTACCTACACCCGTCAGCGTTCTCATCTGACGCGCCTGGTGTACAGCTACGGCCGAAACGAAGATGTGCCCACGGGTTATCTGGCAGAGTTGGTTCTGGGGCACGAGGAATATGAAAAGGCCGATCGCTTTTATGCCGGTGCCCGCCTCGCGGGAGGTCATCTGGACGGGAAGCTGGGATATGTTTACGGGGATATTTCGTATGGTCTTTTTTTCAATGGAAGTGCCACTCAGGGGACCTGGAGGTTTTCATGGAACTATTTCACGCCCTTGTTCTCCGCAGGCCGTTATCGATCCCGGACATTTTTCTCCGGGAACTATATTTACGGCTTTCGAAGCTCTACCAACGAATACGTCACGCTGAACGGGCGGCAGGGTATCGCCGGTTTCAGGAATGACTCTATCCGGGGTACCCAGAGGTTGCTGTTGCATTGGGAAACCAATCTGTTCATGCCAAAAAAAATATATGGTTTCAGGTTTGTGACTTATGCCGGAGGAAATTTTGGGTGGATCAACAGTGACCGGAATAAGTTTATTCTCTCCGAAAAAGTGTATTCCTCCCTGAGTATAGGTTTCCGGGTGCGCAACGAACACTTGGTATTCAGTACTTTTCAGTTTAGTTTCTCCTGGTTTCCGTGCATGCCCAAAGGTTCCCGCATTGACTGGTTTGATTTCTCCCGCGCTGACCGGCTCCGTCTGCCGGCCTTTGCCCCCCAGCCTCCAGAGGTGTATTACCTCAAGTAATCTGGCCGCGGAAAGCCAAAAATTGACTAATATTGAAGTTTGAAAAAAATCCAGACCATTTATTCAGCGCATATCTATGGAAGTTTTGCATCGTGTTGGTTTTGACAATGAAAGCTATTTGAGGGAACAGACTGCAGCCATCCTCGAAAGGGTGAGCCGGTTCAACGACAAGCTGTATCTGGAGTTCGGGGGCAAGATTCTGTACGATTATCATGCCGCGCGTGTGCTTCCGGGTTTTGACCCCAATGTCAAGATGCGCTTGCTGCAGTTGCTCAAGGATAAGATAGATGTCATCCTCTGTATTCACGCCGGGGACATTGAACGCAACAAAATCCGGGCTGACTTCGGTATTACCTACGATGTGGATGCCCTTAAGACCATCGATGATTTCAGGGATTGGGGAATTGAAATCACTGCCGTAGTGATCACGCGCTACCAGCATCAGCCCGCTGCGACTGCTTTTAAGAACAAGCTCGAGATGCGGGGCCTTAAGGTGTATCTGCATTATCCCACCAAGGGCTACCCTGTTGATGTGGACCAGATTGTCAGCGATCAGGGTTACGGGGCCAATGAGTTTGTACGCACTACCAAGCCAATTGTCATCGCCACCGGGCCGGGACCGGGTAGTGGCAAACTGGCTACCTGTCTGTGCAACCTCTACCATGAGTACAAGAACGGAGTGAAAGCCGGGTATGCCAAGTTCGAAACCTTTCCGATTTGGGATCTGCCGATAGACCACATGGTGAATATTGCTTATGAGGCAGCCACCGTGGACCTCAAAGACGAGGTGCTTGTTGATACCCATCATTTGGAAGCCTATGGGATAGAAGTGGTGAACTACAACCGGGACATTGAAGCCTTCAATCTGCTGCGCCGGATTCTGGAAAAGATCACCGGGGGCGCTTCAATGTATCTGTCTCCTACTGATATGGGGGTGAACCGTGCCAGTGCGGGGATTGTGGATGATGCGGTAATTGTAGAGGCATCCCGGCAGGAAGTGATTCGCCGCTATTTTCGTTGTGCGGTTGAATACGCCATGGGCCTTGCCGATAAGGATACTTTGGAACATGCCCGTCATATCATGCAAAAAGTCGGGGCCAGGGTGGAGGACCGCCGGGTTGTGATGCCTGCCCGTCAGGCTGCCCGCGATGCCGAGAAATGTGGCAAGGGAAATGCCGGGGTGTTCTGCGGAGCTGCTATTGAACTGGCCGATGGTACCATCATTACCGGAAAGAATTCGTCGCTGATGCATGCCTCTTCGAGCCTGATTTTGAATGCGACCAAGTACCTGGCGGGGCTTCCGGACGGTTTGTGCCTGCTGCCACAGAGTATTATTGACTCTGTGACCTATCTCAAGAAGGAGATCCTCCATGGGAAGATGGTCAGCCTGGACTTGGATGAGACCTTAATCGTTTTGGCTATCAGTGCGTTGTCGAACCCTGCGGCACAGATGGCATTGGAAAAACTCCAGATGATGCGCGATTGTGAGGTGCATCTCACCCATATCCCTACTCCGGGGGATGAGGCCGGTCTTCGTAAGCTCAAGGTGAATCTTACCTGCGACCCTGAGTACTCCAGCAAGAGTTTGTTTATCAGTTAATCGTTGTTCCCCAGGCGGGTGAGGGCGGTGAGCGCCTGATCCACTTTCTCAAAGGAAAAGCGGGCCATGGTTTGGCCCATCTTACGGGCAATCTCCTGGTTGCATAGGTTGCCGATGCTGCCTTCATGGGTGTGGTGTACTTCGGTGCGGGGTTTGAATGTCCCGGTACGAATTTCCTGTCCCACCTGCTGATAGGCATCCCGGAAGGGAACCCCCTGAAGCACCCGCTCGTTGAGATTCTCAACACTGAACAGATGCTGATAGCGGGGATCATCCAGAATATGCGTGTTGATGCCCATCCGGGGAACCATGAATATCAGCATTTCCAGGCAACTCTTAAGCTCCCCGAGTGCAGGGAAAAGACATTCTTTAAGAATCTGCATGTCCCTGAAGTAACCTGAGGGCAGGTTGGCCAAAAGCAGGGTGATCTCATTAGGTAGCGACTGAATCTTGTTGCAGCGGGCCCGGGTGAGTTCAAAAACATCAGGGTTCTTCTTGTGGGGCATAATGCTCGAGCCGGTGGTGAGTTCCTCGGGCAGGGTAATAAACCCAAAGTTCTGACTCATAAACAAGCAGGCGTCGGTACAGAAGCGCGACAGGGTGGCCGCAACGGATGACATGGCAAAAGAGAGGGTTTTCTCGGTCTTTCCGCGCCCCATCTGTGCATATACTACGTTGTAATTGAGGTCGTTGAATCCCAATAGACGTGTCGTAAGCGTGCGGTTGAGCGGGAAGGAAGACCCATATCCGGCGGCTGACCCCAGAGGATTCTGGTTGGCCATCTCCCAGGAAGCCTGCAAAAGCAACATATCATCGCTGAGGCTTTCAGCGTAGGCGCCAAACCAGAGGCCAAAGGAGGACGGCATGGCCACCTGCAGGTGGGTGTAGCCGGGCATGAGCACCTGTTTATGGGCTTCACTCTGTTCCAGCAGGGCCTGGAACAGGCGATGGCTCAAAACGGCCATCTCCCGGATTTCCTGTCGCAAAAATAGCTTGATATCCACCAGCACCTGGTCGTTTCGGGAACGTCCGCTGTGAACCTTCTTGCCTACATCACCCAGTTTTCGGGTAAGCAGAACCTCAACCTGAGAGTGAATATCTTCCACGCCTTCTTCAATACGGAATCCCCCCTTGAGGATATCCTCGTAGATGGTTTTCAACTCTGCCTGCAGCAGGCTGAGTTCCCCGGAGTTGAGCAGCCCGATCTCAGTGAGCATGCGTATGTGGGCCAGAGTTCCCAATACATCAAAGGGTGCCAGGAATAGGTCCATTTCCTGGTCCCGCCCGATGGTGAATGTTTCCAGCATTTTGTCTGTTTGCTGTCCTTTATCCCAGAGTTTGGTAGCCATGAGCCTTGAATTAGGAGTTAAACTTGAAATCCGAGAGCATACGCACATACTGATTGATGCCTTCAGAGATCTCACTGATGAGAATATATTCGTCCGCACTGTGGGAGCGCTCGGAGCGTCCGGGCCCCATTTTCAGCGAGGGAAAGGCTCCCATGCGGACCTGGTCGGAGGTAGTGGGTGATCCATAGCAGGGAATCCCCATGGACAATCCTCTTTGCACAAACGGGTGTTGTATGTCAATCCCCGAAGAGTTCAGGTTCGTTGACCGGGGCACAACCTCGGAATGTTGCAGGTGCTGGCGGATCTCCTCCAGCACCTGTTCGTTGGTGTAGTGCTCGTTGGTGCGGATATCCACCACATAGGTGCAGACATCCGGGATGATGTTGTGCTGCTGACCAGCCTGAATCATGGACACAGTCATTTTGACTTCGCCCAGTAGCTCAGAGTTGCGCGAAAACCGGAACGATCGAAACCACGCAATGTCGTCAAGCGCAAGGTACAGGGCGTTGATGCCCTCGTTGCGGGCAGCATGTCCGGTCTTTCCCCGGGTGGTGGCGTCGAGCACCATAAGGCCTTTTTCGGCTATGGCCATCTGCATGCCCGTTGGTTCTCCAACGATGGCCAGATCAATTCTTCCAAGACAGGGCAGGATGGCATAAATGCCTTCCAGTCCGGTCACTTCCTCCTCAGCGGTGGCCGCATAAATAAGGTTGTAGGTGCGGTCGGGGATCTCTCTGAGAAGGAGGAAAGCGGCCATCAGGCTGACCACAGAAGCACCGGCATCGTTGCTGCCCAGTCCGTAAAGGACATCGCCTTGATAGGTGGGTGAAAAAGGGTCCCGTGTCCAGGAGGACGAGGGCCGGACAGTGTCGTGGTGGGAGTTGAGCAGAATGCAGGGAGCATCGGGGTGAACATCGTGCCGGACCCACACATTGTTACCGCTGCGACAAACTTCGAGGCCCCTGGCGGTCAGGTGTTCCTGGAGGATATCGGCTGTAAGGTTTTCCTGTCGGCTCAGCGATGGGGTGCGAATGAGCTGCTCCAGCAGCCCGACAGCTTCCCGCACCAGGATATCCCTTGCTGTACTCATGTCAGAGAGATTGCAGAATGTTTTTGAGTACAGTCTGAGCCGATACTACCCGGTTTGCGGCTTCCTCGATCACCACCGACGCGGGGCTGTCAATGACCGCATCGCTGACAATCATATTGCGCCGCACAGGCAGACAGTGCATGAACCGGGCTTCGCGGGTGAGGGCCATGTGTCCCTCATCAACCGTCCAATGGCGGTCCTGGCTCAGGATGCGTCCGTACTGGAGATAGGAGGACCAGTTCTTGGCATAGACAAAATCGGCACCCTCAAATGCTTTACGTTGGTCGTATTCGATAGTGGCTCCCCGGGTGAAGGATTCTTCCAGTTCGTACCCCTCGGGATGGGTTACCACCACATCATATCCGGCGGCTACAGCCCATTGGGCAAAGGAATTGGGTACCGCCTGGGGCAGAGCCCGGGGATGGGGCGCCCAGGTAAGCACTACCCTGGGTTTGGGAACCTTCCTGTACTGCTCAATGGTGATGATGTCGGCAAAGGCTTGCAGGGGATGCCCGGTGGCCGCTTCCATACTGACGATAGGAACTCCGGCATACTCGATAAACTGGCTCAGCACATGCTCAGAATAGTCTGCCTCCCGATCCTTCAGACCTGCAAAGGACCTGATGCCGATGATGTCGCAGTATCGGCCGATGACTCCGGCGGCTTCCTTGATATGCTCGGCCTTATCGCCGTCCATCACGACCCCGAAACCGGTCTCAATCTTCCAGCCGTCTTCGTTGATATTCAGTACCATGGTGTTCATGCCCAGGTTTTGGGCGGCTTTCTGTGTGCTCAGGCGGGTGCGCAGACTGGAGTTAAAAAACAGCAGTCCCATGGTGCGGTGCTTGCCGAGCAACTCGTCTTTGAATGGTTGCGCCTTGATTTCAAAGGCCTCCCGGAGTATTGCGGGCAGATTCTCAATATCTTTGACAGAGGTGAAATGGCGCATAGTCCTTTGATTTGGTTCATGTGGTGATACTGTAGAACAAAGATAGGTTTTTTCTCGGGTGCTTGCTCAATTATTTTATCTTTGAGGTTTGTAGCCAATGGTTCAATAACAGGTGTGGTATGAGAATGAACAAGGTGTTTTGTGTGTTGGGGCTATTCCTGATGGCTTCCTGTTCTTCGGATCGAAAGATGGAAAAATCTGTCCGGGAATACATTGTAACTCACTGGGTGAGCCATGATAAAGACCGGCCGGATATCCGTGAGCTGGAGGTGTTGCGGACCATTACCGCACAGGACATGGTGGACAACTGGTACGTTCAGTACAATCAGGATCATATGTCTGCCGATTCAGCCAAGGCCGAGATGCAGCGTACAGCACTCTATTTTGAGGATATTGCCCGCGAGGACTCTTCGGAAAGCGCACAGGCTGCGGCCCGGGAATGGCGCGAAAAGGCAGATAGGATTCAGGAACTGGAGGAAATGGATCAGGATGACCCGGTGCTGTATGTTGTGCGGGTATTGTACCAGATTCCGAATCCTGCCATCTTCAACCACATGCTTTCCTTCACCAGGTTTTTTGTGCTGGATGGAGATTGCAGGGTGATCGAAGCTATTGATGAAGAGGCATACAAGGTTCTGGAATCCGGAGACAAGTTCACGGTATTGAATAATTACGATGGTCTGATCATGGCGGCAGACAGGGCTGAGGCAGCTCCCTGATGTCGCTTATGGCACAATGTTGAAGTATGTATAACAAAGTTACTCTGAAAGTTGGCTCCAACGTCCTTACTTCTAAGGATGGCACCCCGAATGTGGCGCGTATTTCTCATGTGGTGGAACAGATTGCCTGGCTCCGCCGGCGCGGGGTGGATGTGCTTTTTGTGTCTTCAGGGGCGGTTGCTTCAGGGCGTCAGGTGATTCCTGAACCCAAACGGCATGACCCGGTCTCGTGCCGCCAGTTGTGGGCCTCTATCGGACAGGTACGTTTGATTCAGCTCTACAGTGAGTTGTTTGCCCAGCATGGGCTGATTTGCTCCCAGGTGCTGGCTACCCGCGAGGATTTCCGCGACCGCAGGCATTTTTTGAACATGCGCAACTGCCTCGAGACCTTGCTGGAGCACGGAATTATTCCCGTGATCAACGAGAATGATGTGGTTTCGGTGAATGAACTGATGTTCACTGATAATGATGAACTCTCCGGCCTCATAACCGATATGATGTGTTCCCAGGCGTTGATCATCCTGAGCAATGTGGACGGAATCTATACTGGTCCTCCGGACCAGCCCGGTTCAGCGGTCATCCCGGTTATCCGGGACGACTTCCAAAGCCTCTCCAAATATATTTCGCCTACCCGGTCTCAGTTTGGGCGGGGAGGGATGCTTACCAAGTGTTCCATTGCCCGAAAGGTGGCCATTGCCGGGACACCGGTCCATCTGGCCAACGGATTCCGGGACAATATCATCAAGGATATTCTGCAGGATCGGCCAGGAACCGTTCAGACTCGTTTTCTTCCCGGCAGAAAGGCCTCTCCGTTCAAGAAGTGGCTGGCGCATTCGGATATGGCAGCAAAGGGAAGCGTCCGGGTGAATGAGGGAGCCGTGCGTTCCCTGCTTTCCAATCGGGCAAGCAGCGTCCTGCTGGTAGGCGTTACAGAGGTGAAGGGTCAGTTTTTTAAGGGAGATTTGGTACAACTTTTGGATGAGCAAGGCAACATACTGGGCCTTGGTCGTTCGGAGTATTCTGCCGAGACCGCCCGTAAGAAATTGGGGGAGCGGGGCGCCAAGCCACTGATACACTATGATTATTTATATCTCAAGACTGAGTGATGCGCTGTGTTGGCTTTTTCAGGATGTTTCTTCTTTGCGGATGTGTCTTGCTGTTCTCAGGTGCTGTTGTCCCCGGGCCCGAGTACAAGCGACCCATTTCTGCCGAGCCAAATTTTGTGGAAGGTGAGTTCCTGCAATTCAATATCGGGTACGGCCTCCTGAATGGGGGGAAGGTACAGCTCTCCGTGGACAAGGAGGTGCTAAATGGCACTACTTACTTCCATTCCAAAGCGTACGGGTACACTTCGGGGGTGGTGGATGCTTTTTTCCGGGTTCGCGATGTGTACGAAAGTTGGTTTGATATTCAGACAAATATTCCGGTTAAGGGCATTCGCAATGTCCGCGAAGGGCGTTATCGTCACTATGACGAATTCACCTACTTCCACGATCAGGAGTATGTACAGAGTTCCCGCAAGGGCAGGGTGGAGGTTCCCCGCAACGCTTTGGATATGACCTGTGTTTTCTATTATATGCGCCGTATCGATTTTTCCCGGTTCCAGGTGGGGGATATCGTGTATATGGATACCTATTTCAATGGGAAACACTTCCCCTTTTATGTGCAGTTTCGTGGGAGGGAGGAGGTTTCATTACCGCTCGGGACATTCCGTACCCTGAAGTTTGTACCAGTGGTAGAACCGGGGCGTATTTTCAAGAAAAAGGACGATATGACCATCTGGTTCTCGGATGATGAAAATAAGATTCCCTTACGGGTTCAGTTCGACGCTGTAGTGGGTTCGTTCAAATGCGATCTGGAGTCCTATCGGAATCTTAAGTTTCCTCTGCGGTCAAAAATCCGTTGATAAGCATTTTATCCCCCGACTGACGTACTCTAAGGGTATGCCGGATAGCTTAGGAGCCACAGACAACCAGTGGCCAGAAGACCGTATAGGTACCGGACATCCCGCGTTTGGTACCAGCCACCGGTACCTCCCAGCACCAAATAAAAGCACACGACCTGTTCCGGAGGCAGGACGATGTTTTGGATGGTGGCCCAGGGGAGGGATGAGCTCCACTCGGTCACCCCAAGCAGTAACTGCACCAGCCATTTCAGCCCCTGGGCCGCCCATAGACCAGCCAGAGGTATAGGGTGCAGGATCAGAAAGATAACACTTGCGAAGATGATGCACGACGCCAGGGGTACGGCGACTAGATTGGTGATTGCAAACCACACCGGGAACTGCCCGAAGTAGTGTAATGTCAGGGGTGCGGTTCCTGCCTGAGCTGCCACAGATACCCGGAGTAAGCGCAGTACCTCCTGAATACCCCTGCTGATGCATCTCCCGTCCCGGCGCTGCCTCCATCCGGACCTTTCAGAGTGTCTTCGGAATGCAGGAACCCTGAGGTACATCAGCAATGCGCCTACCGCCATATAGGACATCTGGAAGCCGATATCGAACAGCATCTCAGGTTGCAGGGCCGTGAGCAGCAGGGCCGAAGCAGCCCATGGCTGCCATAGCGGACAGGGCCGTTGCATTCCGTAAGAGAGCAATCCCAGCGACAACATGGCCGATGCCCGCACCACTGAAGGAGCCAGCCCTGTCATGCAGGCAAAAAACCATAGGAATCCGAGCAGCAGAATGGTCCTGATGGTTTGGGCTGCCGGTTTCCTGCCCAGAATCCTCAGGCCTCCGGACACCATCAAAAAGATGATCCCGGTGTGCATCCCGCTGATGGCTAATAGGTGCGCTGTTCCGCTGTCGGCAAACAGGGCCCTGGTTTCCTGGTCCAGAGCTGCCTTATATCCCAGGATCATGGCAGCTGTAATCCCGAGCTCTCTACCCGCCAG
>DFUR01000067.1:0-753 GCA_002380425.1 Bacteroidales bacterium UBA4181 | reverse complement strand
CCCGAGCTCTCTACCCGCCAGTCCTTCCTTTCTGAGGACCTCCAGAATTTTTTCACGTGCCAGAACGGCTTGCCTTCTCACACCCTTCAGACAGTTAGTTCTCAGCAGTTTCCATTGCCCTTGAGTCAGATATACCTGGTGCGTGATGTGTCTTCGCAGCAGATTCCGTTCATAGGGATGAGCACCTTCAGGAGGTATGGGTCGGCAGTATCCTTTGAATATGATTAGGTTGCCTTCTGATGGTATTCCGTCTCCTGTGTGCGAGAACTCCGTTTTAGGTGCTTCCTCATCAATCCATCCGGGCCCCTTTGCCGATACCACCATCATCACCCGGCCATCTTGCGCAGTCCAGTTGTCACCGGTGCGTGAAGCAATGAGGACCAGAGGAAATCTCCATGATGATTTTTGCGGAACCGGCGGTGCCTGGATGTATCCCATGTATGTGGTTGCCGGCAGTTCCGGGATGGGCGACTGACGCACTGAAGCCAGCAAATAGCCCAGGCAGACATAGATGAGGAACCCCGTTATGTATCCTGCTCTTCCGGTGTTTCCCTTTATCCCTGTCAGGATGGTGGCGGCTGACATGCTCATCAGAACAGGCAAAAAGAGCCTTGTAGCCGTAAAGACAATTCTATTCCCGCCCGTTTCTGTTGGGCACCCAATGCTCAGTCCCAGGGCAATCCAGATGCCCAACAGGAATGGAAGCAGTATTTTTATGGTTGTTGCCACGAGATGGATGAAAACTATAAAAAT
>DFUR01000095.1 GCA_002380425.1 Bacteroidales bacterium UBA4181 | reverse complement strand
TATCTATGCAGGAGTTCCCAAGGAAGAAAGAATTCACCGAGCGTTGGAAACCATGCGGCATGTCGGGCTGGAGTCACGGATGCACCACAAACCCAACGAACTTTCCGGAGGACAACGCCAAAGAGTCGCCGTGGGCAGGGCTCTGATCGGAAACCCTTCCATCATCCTGGCCGATGAGCCTACCGGTAATCTGGATTCCAAAACTTCTGTGGACATCATGCGACTCTTCGCCGACATCCACAACAGCGGAAACACCATCGTACTGGTAACCCACGAAGAAGACATTGCCCACTACGCCCACCGGATTGTCCGGCTCAGAGACGGCAAGGTGGAGAGTGACGAAGTCAATCCCAATATACGGGTGGACAAAGTGGTTGCGCACGCCTAAACATGAAGATTTACACCAAAACAGGAGACCGGGGCAGTACATCGCTTTTCGGTGGAACGCGGGTGTCCAAAACCCACCCCCGGCTGGAGGCATACGGTTCCATTGATGAGCTGGTATCCCACATCGGGTTGTTGCATGATATCGCCACCGAAGATCAGGACCGTCAGATTCTGGAGCGGGTGATGCACTATCTGATGATGGCGGCTTCCATGCTGGCCACCGATGTGCCACCCAATCCCGGGAAACGGGTGATTCTTCCCGAAGAGTCCATCTCCATGCTGGAACACGAGATAGACCGCATGGTGGCCATCCTTCCTGAGCGGTCCCGGTTCATACTGCCATGCGGCCACCCGTTTGTTTCCCAGGCCCATATCGCCCGAACTGTTTGCCGGCGCACCGAACGAAACATCATCCGATTGTCGGAGGCACTGGATGTGGAAGAGCCAATCCTGATATTTATCAACAGATTATCGGACTATCTCTACATATTATCAAGGCGTTGGGCCCAGGATTTGAAAGCGCCTGAAATTTATTGGAATCCGGACTTGTAACTTTCGGTTTTTTTCATACTTTCGCAGACTATTCACGATGGTGTCACTTTATTAACCAAGAGAATATGTACTGGACTTTGGAATTAGCATCAAAACTCGAAGACGCTCCCTGGCCCGCGACAAAGGATGAACTGATTGACTTTGCGGTCCGTTCCGGTGCTCCCCTCGAAGTTATTGAGAACCTTCAGGAGATGGAAGATGAAGGGGAAATTTACGAGAGTATCGAAGATATCTGGCCTGACTATCCCAGCAAGGACGACTTTTTCTTCAACGAAGACGAATATTGAGCGGAGCCGTTCAGGCCTCGCCCATGGTGCCTCCGAACTGAACAGGAAAGCCGCCACCTGGTACCATTCCTTCCACCCGGATTTCTCCATGGACACTTTCGTATTTACGTATATTGTCCGAAAGCGCAAAAAGCAGTCTCTTTGCATGCTCGGGTGCCAGGATGATACGTGTTTGAACCACTGCTTTAGGGACACCCGGCAGCACACGGGCAAAATCCACCACAAATTCCGATGATGAATGGGCTATGACTGCCAGATTGGAATACACACCCTGTGCTACATCTTCCTTCAGTTCCAGGGGAAACCGGCCATTCTGAGGATTCATCTCATCCATAATACCGAAAAATAAAGGAGGGGCCAACGCCCCTCCTCATGATTATTTACAATTCATCCTCTACTTCCTCAGGCTCTCTTCGGAGCCCGGAAACAGGGTCAAACTCCTCGCGGGAACCGACCACAATCCTGGAGTACTGACGGATACCAGTCCCAGCGGGAATGAGGTGACCCACGATCACGTTCTCCTTCAACCCTTCCAGAAGGTCCTCCTTACCATGAATAGCGGCCTCGTTCAATACCTTGGTCGTTTCCTGGAAGGATGCAGCCGAAATGAAGCTCTGGGTCTGTAATGCAGCACGGGTAATCCCCTGAAGCACCTGGGTTGAAGTTGCCGGAACAGCATCACGCGCTTCCACAAGACGGGCATCACGCCGCTTAAGCAGAGAGTTCTCGTCGCGAAGCTTACGGGCAGTGAGAATCTGTCCAGGGCGCAAGCCCGAGTCACCACCATCTTCAACCACTTTCTTGCCGTAGATGTTGTCATTCTCGTTCATGAACTCCCACTTATCCACTATCTGCCCTTCGAGGAACTTGGTATCTCCCGGATCCATAATCTGGACTTTACGCATCATCTGGCGAACGATCACTTCAAAATGTTTGTCGTTGATCTTCACCCCCTGCATACGATACACCTCCTGGATCTCATTGACTATGTACTCCTGAACCATTGTGGGGCCTTTGATGGCCAGAATGTCTGCAGGAGTCACTGCTCCGTCTGACAGAGGAGCACCAGCCTTGATATAGTCGTTTTCCTGAACCAGAATCTGTTTGGCCAGAGGCACCAGATATCGTTTCACCTCACCGGAACGGGAAGTAACCACAATCTCACGGTTGCCCCTCTTTACCTTGCCAAAAGAAACTTCCCCGTCAATCTCAGACACAATCGCAGGATTGGAAGGGTTACGGGCTTCAAAGAGTTCCGTCACCCTGGGGAGGCCTCCACCACCGGTGATGTCACCGGAGGATTTGGCAACAGCACGAGGCACCTTCACCAGAATATCTCCTGCCTGAACAGGGGCCTTATCCTTCACCTGGATATGCGCTCCAACAGGAATATTGTAAGATGAAATAACCTCCTTGTTGGCGCCCACGATCTTCACCATGGGGTTTTTGGACTTGTCCTTGGACTCGATGACCACCTTCTCGCTGTAGCCGGTTTGCTCATCGGTTTCCTCGCGGTAAGTAACTCCTTCCACAAGGCTCTCATAAGCAACGAAACCAGCTACTTCTGAAATCAGAACCGCACTAAACGGGTCCCACTTACACAGCAACGTTCCCTTGGTGACCGACTCACCACTACGGGTGAAGATTCTGGAACCATAAGGAATATTGGCCGTAGTAAGCGTGATTCCTGTGTTCTTGTCCACAATCCGAAGTTCCGCAGAGCGACCGATCACAATCGACTCAACAGACCCATCCTCAGAAGCACGGTCAATGGTACGGAGTTCGTCGATCTCCACTACTCCGTCGTAGCGGGCAATGATGGCACTGGATTCCTTACTGACCCCGGCAACAGCACCCCCAACGTGGAAGGTTCTCAGTGTCAGCTGTGTTCCAGGCTCACCGATAGACTGGGCAGCAATAACTCCCACGGCCTCGCCCATCTGAATCATTCTTCCGGTGGACAGATTGCGGCCATAACACTTGGCGCAAACCCCCTTCTTAGACTCACAGGTGAGCACCGAGCGAATTTCAACCTGCTCGATGGGTGAATTCTCGATGATACGGGCAACCCGTTCCGTGATCTCTTCTCCCGCAGCCACAATGAGTTCCCCAGTGAGCGGGTGGAAGATGTCGTGGACCGTGGTGCGGCCCAGAATCCTTTCGTAAAGCGATTCCACTTCGTCATCATTGTTCTTGATGGCGGTTGCCATCAAACCACGAAGGGTGCCGCAATCCGTTTCGGTAATGATCACATCCTGGGACACATCCACCAGACGACGGGTAAGATACCCGGCATCAGCGGTCTTCAGGGCGGTATCTGCAAGACCCTTACGGGCACCGTGGGTGGAGATGAAGTATTCAAGAACCGAAAGGCCTTCCTTGAAGTTCGCCAAAATAGGGTTCTCAATAATCTCTGGGCCTGCTGCACCTGACTTCTGGGGTTTGGCCATCAAACCGCGCATCCCGGAAAGCTGCCTGATCTGCTCTTTAGAACCACGGGCACCGGAATCAAGCATCATATAGATGGAGTTGAAGCCCTGATTGTCTGTGGAGAGCTGCTTCATCAGGATGTTCGTCAGATTGGCATTGGTATGGGTCCAGATGTCTATAATCTGATTGTACCGCTCATTATTGGTAATAAACCCGAAGTTGTAGTTCTGCAACACCTCTTCAACCTGAGCATAACCATCATCCACAAGCTTTTGCTTTTCTTCGGGTACCAGCACGTCGTGCAGGTTGAAGGACAGGCCACCCTTGAATGCCATGGTGAAGCCCAGGTTCTTGATGTCGTCCAGAAACTTTGCGGTACGCGAGGTACCGGTAATCTTAAGCACAGTGCTGATGATATCCCTCAGGGACTTCTTGGTGAGCACTTCGTTGAGATAGCCCACTTCAGGGGGGACAACTTCATTAAAGAGCACCCGTCCAACGGTAGTCTGCACCATACGGATTACCTGAACCCCATTCTCCAGCAGGCTCATTCGAACCTTGATGGAAGCGTGCAGGTCAGCTCGCTTCTCGTTGTAGGCAATATTGACCTCCTCGGGGGAGTAAAACACCAGACCTTCTCCTTTCACCTTCATGTCAGGAGTGGAAAGTCTTTCCTTGGTCATGTAGTACAAGCCGAGCACCATGTCTTGCGAAGGCACCGTGATTGGGGCACCATTGGCAGGATTAAGAATGTTGTGTGAGGCCAGCATGAGCAATTGGGCTTCCAGAATAGCAGCATTTCCCAAGGGAAGGTGAACGGCCATCTGGTCTCCGTCAAAGTCAGCATTGAAAGCTGTACACACCAGGGGGTGCAGCTGAATAGCTTTTCCTTCCACCAATTTGGGCTGAAAAGCCTGAATCCCCAGACGGTGCAAGGTTGGTGCCCGGTTGAGCAAGACTGGATGGCCCTTGAGCACATTCTCCAGAATATCCCAAACCACAGCATCCTTGCGGTCCACTATCTTCTTGGCCGATTTGACCGTCTTGACAATGCCTCTTTCAATCAGTTTCCTGATAACAAATGGCTTATATAATTCAGCAGCCATGTCCTTGGGCAAGCCGCATTCATGCAACTGAAGCTCGGGACCGACCACGATCACCGAACGGGCCGAATAGTCCACACGTTTCCCCAGCAAGTTCTGGCGGAACCGGCCCTGTTTCCCTTTAAGACTGTCGCTCAAAGATTTAAGAGGCCTATTGGCGTCAGTCTTCACTGCATTTGCTTTCCGGGAATTGTCAAACAACGAATCCACAGACTCCTGCAACATACGTTTCTCATTCCTCAGAATCACCTCGGGAGCCTTAATCTCGATAAGCCTTTTGAGACGGTTGTTGCGGATGATTACCCGACGATACAGGTCATTCAGGTCCGATGTGGCAAAACGGCCGCCATCAAGGGGCACCAGCGGACGCAGTTCAGGCGGAATCACTGGGATCACCTTGAGAATCATCCATTCAGGCTTGTTGACTTCCTTGGATTCACGGAAGGCTTCTACGACCTGAAGGCGTTTGAGGGCTTCGGTCTTTCTTTGCTGGGAAGTTTCGATGCTGGCCTTGTGTCTGAGCTCGTAGGAGAGCTCGTCCAGATTACAGGACTCCAGCAATTTGTACAAAGCCTCGGCACCCATGGCCGCAACAAATTTGTTCGGATCGGCATCTTCCAGCATCTGGTTCTCTCTGGGCAGGGATTCCATGATGTCCAGATACTCCTCTTCAGTGAGGAAATCCAGGTATTTGATGCCGTCTGCAGCCTTGATCCCCGGCTGAACTACTACATAACGCTCATAGTAGATGATCGCATCCAGTTTCTTGGTCGGCAGTCCAAGCAGATACCCAATCTTGTTGGGCAAGGAGCGGAAGTACCAGATGTGAGCAACGGGAACGGTGAGCTGAATATGGCCCATCCGGACACGACGTACTTTTTTCTCGGTAACCTCCACACCGCAACGATCACAGACGATTCCCTTGTAGCGGATGCGCTTGTACTTTCCGCAGTGGCATTCATAGTCCTTGATGGGACCAAAAATGCGCTCGCAGAACAAGCCGTCTCTTTCGGGCTTGTAGGTACGATAGTTAATCGTCTCGGGCTTTAATACCTCACCGCTGGAGTGCTCCAGAATTTCTTCGGGAGATGCGAGTCCAATGGTGATTTTATGGAAGCTGCTCTTCGCTTTGTTCTCTTTTCTGAATGACATATTGTGTCCTTTGAAAATTTAAGATAAAAAGGTCTGCGACTACTACTGCAGATCCACGCTTAACCCAAGGCCCCTGAGTTCGTGTAACAACACATTGAACGACTCAGGCACACCGGGAACTGGCATTGGATCACCCTTAACGATGGCCTCGTAGGTCTTGGCACGGCCAATCACATCATCGGACTTCACCGTCAGAATCTCCTGGAGAATGTTGGCAGCACCGAAGGCTTCCAGCGCCCAAACTTCCATTTCCCCAAAACGCTGCCCCCCGAACTGAGCCTTCCCGCCCAGCGGTTGCTGGGTAATGAGAGAATATGGCCCGATGGAACGAGCATGCATTTTATCGTCAACCATGTGACCCAGTTTGAGCATGTAGATAACCCCTACCGTAGCCGGTTGGTCAAATTGCTCACCGGTTCCACCATCATGAAGATAGGTCCGTCCATATCTGGGGACACCAGCCTTGTCCGTAAAATCGTTGATGTCGTCTAGCGAAGCTCCATCAAAAATCGGAGTAGAGAATTTCACCCCCAACTTCTTGCCGGCCCAGCCGAGAACGGTTTCATAAATCTGTCCAAGGTTCATACGAGAGGGTACCCCCAGAGGGTTCAGCACAATGTCCACAGGCGTTCCGTCATCCAGGAAGGGCATATCCTCCACACGAGCAATCTTGGAGACAATACCCTTGTTTCCGTGGCGTCCGGCCATCTTGTCACCCACCTTGAGTTTCCGTTTCTTGGCAATATACACCTTGGCAAGCTGAACAATACCAGCAGGAAGTTCATCCCCAATGGTAATGTTGTAACGTTTGCGTTTGTACACAGCATCAAGTTCCTTGAAGCGCAGAGTGAAGTTACCCAGCAGTTCTCGCACCTGATCGTTCCGAACCTTATCGGTCGTCCATTTGTTGGGATTGATATTCTGATATTCAATCTCATGAAGCAACTTGGCAGAGAACTTGGCTCCCTTGGCGATCAATTCCTTGTTGTAGAAATCCTTCACACCCTGAGAGGTCTTTCCGCCCACCAAAGCCACCAATTTGTCCACCAAACGGGCTTTGAGTTCAGCAACCTGCTTATTGAACTCTGTCTCGAGTTCCAGGAGAACATTCTTCTCGTTAGCTTTGGATTTCTTGTCCTTCACCATCCGGGAGAACAATTTTTTATCCACAACAACCCCGTACAGAGAGGGGGGTGCCTTGAGAGAGGCATCCTTAACATCGCCGGCTTTGTCTCCAAAAATAGCGCGAAGCAGTTTTTCCTCAGGGGAAGGATCGGATTCACCCTTAGGTGTGATCTTTCCAATCAGAATATCACCCGGCTCCACATGGGCACCGATACGAATCAGACCGTTTTCATCCAGGTTGCGGGTAGCTTCCTCGCTGACGTTGGGAATATCCGAGGTCAACTCTTCCAATCCACGCTTGGTATCGCGCACTTCTAACAGGTACTCGTCAATATGAAGGGAAGTGAGCACATCATCCCGGACTACGCGTTCGTTGATGACAATGGCATCCTCAAAGTTATAACCCTTCCAGGGCATAAACGCCACCTTCAGGTTCTTACCCAGAGCCAATTCACCGTTTTCGGTAGCATAGCCTTCCGTAAGAACCTCTCCCTTGGTAACACGCTGTCCCTTGTGAACCCTCGGTTTGAGGTTCATACAGGTATTCTGGTTGGTTTTCCAGAACTTGGGAAGCTGGTAACGTTTTACCTGATCGTCAAACGAAAGGAAGAGTTCTTCCTCCGATTTGTCATAACGGATAACAATCTGTGTCGCGTCCACATATTCCACGACTCCGTCACCCTCAGCCACCACCAGCAGACGGGAGTCACGAGCCACATTGTGCTCAATCCCGGTACCAACGATAGGGGCTTCGGTCTTCATCAGCGGTACAGCCTGACGCATCATGTTCGAACCCATCAGGGCGCGGTTGGCGTCGTCATGCTCCAGGAAGGGAATCAGGGAGGCTGCAATAGAGGCGATTTGGTTGGGAGCCACATCCATCATGTCCACCGTTTCGCGCTCGGCAAAGGGGAAGTCACTGTTCAAACGCGATTTCACCCTGGGGTTCACGAACGAAGCGTCCTCACCCACCTTTGCATTGGCTTGGGCAATAATCTTTCCTTCCTCTTCCTCTGCACTCAGATAGACAATATCGGCAGGGTTCAGATTCACGGTGGCCTGATCCACCTTTCGATATGGTGTTTCAATAAAACCAAGAGTATTGATCTTGGCAAACACACACAGAGAGGAAATCAGACCGATGTTGGGACCTTCGGGTGTTTCGATGGGGCACAGACGGCCATAATGGGTATAGTGCACGTCGCGTACCTCAAAACCGGCCCTTTCACGGGACAAACCGCCAGGCCCGAGAGCTGAAAGCCGACGTTTGTGGGTCATCTCAGCCAGAGGGTTGGTCTGATCCATAAATTGGGACAACTGATTGGTCCCAAAGAATGTGTTGATCACCGAAGACAGAGTCTTAGAGTTGATCAGGTCGATAGGAGTGAACACTTCGTTGTCACGCACATTCATGCGTTCACGGATGGTTCTGGCCATACGGGCAAGACCCACGCTGAACTGTGCGGCCAGCTGCTCGCCCACCGTGCGCACACGGCGGTTGCTCAGGTGGTCAATATCATCAACATCCGCCTTGGAGTTGATTAGTTGAATGAGGTACTTGATAATCTCAATGATATCCTCACGGGTGAGAATGCGGACATCAATGGAGGTATCCAGATTGAGTTTCTTATTGATCCGGTAACGACCGACATCTCCCAGGTCATAACGCTTGTCTGAGAAGAAAAGTTTGTCAATCACATCCCGGGCGGTTGCTTCATCAGGCGGTTCAGAGTTCCTTAACTGCCTGTATATATGGAGTACTGCTTCCTTTTCGGAGTTACAGGGATCTTTCTGCAGGGTATTGAATATGATGGCAAAATCAGAACTTTGTCCTTCCTTGTGCAGCAAAATGGTCTCTGCTCCAGAGTTGACGATCAAGTCCACATGGTCATTCTCCAGAATGGTATCCCGATCAATCACCACTTCATTGCGTTCGATGGACACCACTTCACCAGTGTCCTCATCTACAAAGTCCTCAGTCCAAGTCTTCAACACCCTCGCTGCCAGTTTGCGGCCCACCGATTTCTTCACCGAAGTCTTGGAAACCTTCAGTTCATCGGCCAAGTCAAAAATGGCCAGGATATCCTTGTCACTTTCAAAGCCGATGGCCCGCAGCAAGGTCGTAACCGGTAGTTTCTTCTTCCGGTCGATATAGGCGTACATCACACTGTTGATGTCCGTAGCAAACTCTATCCAGGATCCCTTAAAAGGAATAATCCGGGCAGAGTACAACTTGGTTCCGTTGGCATGAACACTCTGACCGAAGAAAACACCGGGAGAACGGTGCAACTGAGAAACCACAACCCGTTCGGCTCCATTGATCACAAAAGAGCCTTTCTCGGTCATGTAGGGTACGGTCCCAAGATAGACATCCTGTTCCACCGTTTCGAAATCTTCGTGCTCCTCGTCGGTGCAATAAAGTTTCAGTTTGGCTTTCAGGGGCACACTGTAGGTCAACCCGCGTTCCACACATTCTTCAATAGTATATCTGGGAGGATCAATGAAATAATCAATGAACTCCAGAACAAAATTGTTCCGTGTGTCCGTAATCGGGAAGTTCTCCTGAAAGACCTTGTAAAGTCCCTCATTCTTCCGGTTCTCAGGAGAGGTGTCTATCTGGAAAAAATCTTTGAAGGGTTTTAACTGAACCTCCAGAAAATCAGGATATTCAAGCGCAGTGCGCGAGGAGGAAAAGTTAATTCTCTGAGGAATAATTGCTGACATCGGAGTGGATAATTAAATGAACTCGTACTGATAATAACAAAAGGCTCAGAGTCCTAAAATACTTTAGGACTCCAAACCTGAACACCTTACGGGTATGTTACTTTATTTAAGTTCAACTTCCGCTCCTGCTTCTTCTAATTGTGCTTTGAGAGATTCAGCTTCTTCTTTGGACACACCTTCTTTCACGGGCTTGGGAGCTGCATCAACCAAATCCTTGGCTTCTTTCAGACCCAGACCGGTGAGTTCCTTAACCAGCTTGACAATCTGAAGTTTGGCACCACCGGGTGACTTGAGGATCACGTCAAAAGTCGATTTCTCTTCAGCGGGAGCAGCACCCCCGTCAGCAGCAGGAGCAGCAACTGCTACTGCTGCGGCTGCAGGCTCAATGCCATATTCATCTTTGAGAACTGCGGCCAGTTCATTGACTTCCTTAACGGTCAGGTTGACTAATTGTTCTGCTAAAGCTTTAATGTCTGCCATTTTAGTATTGAATTAAATAAATTACGGGTTCAAAAAATTATTATTCTCTTTCTGATAAAGTCTTCACCAGTCCGGCCAAGAGATGTTTGCCCGACTGCAAGGAAGACATCACATTGTTCATCGGAGACTGCAGCAGCAGAATCACATCACCAATGAGTTCTTCCTTAGACTTAATGGCCACCAGGGCATCCAGCTGATTTTCTCCCACATAGAAAGATTCTTCCACATAGGCAGCTTTCAGGACCGGCTTGCTGTATTTCTTACGAAATTCCTTGATCAACTTTGCAGGGACACTGCTTTCATTGGTAAACATAACTGCAGTGGTTTGCTTGAGCACCCCAAAGAGTGCCTCGTAATCCCTGCCAGTTTTCTCCAATGCCTTCCGCAGCAAAGTGTTCTTCACTACAACCAGTTTCACCTCCTTCTCGAAGCAGACACGTCTTAATGTGCTGGTGTCAGCAGCATTAAGCGAAGCTGTATCGGTGATGTAAAAGTGCTTGTAGGCGTTGATTTGTTCTACCAGACTGTCAATAATCTGATCTTTCTCTTCCTTCTTCATGACTTTGGCTCAAATTGTTAACAATCTATTCTTCAATGGATTTGGTATCAACCTTAACCCCGGGGCTCATCGTGGTTGAGAGGAAAATACTCTTGACATATGTCCCCTTTGCTGCAGAAGGTTTGAGTTTGATAATGGTGTTGAGAAACTCCTTAGCATTATCTACAATCTGCTGCGGTTCAAAGGATACCTTTCCAATAGACGAATGAATGATCCCAAATTTATCCACCTTGAAATCAATCTTACCTTGTTTCACTTCCTTCACGGCTTTGCCTACCTCCATGGTGACCGTACCGGTCTTGGGGTTGGGCATCAGGCCACGGGGACCGAGAATCCGGCCCAGGGCACCAATTTTTGCCATAACGGAAGGCATGGTGATAATCACATCAACGTCAGTCCAGCCGCCCTTGATCTTATCGATATATTCATCCAACCCAACCATATCGGCACCAGCCTCAGTCGCTTCAGCCTCCTTATCGGGAGTACAAAGCACCAACACCCGCACCTGCTTTCCGGTCCCGTGAGGCAAAGTAACAACCCCGCGAACCATCTGGTTGGATTTCCGGGGGTCAACCCCCAAACGGACATCCATATCAACAGAAGCATCGAACTTAACAGTGGTGATATCTTTCAGAAGAGCGGCAGCGTCGGCCAGCTTATAAGCTTTTTCGGGCTCAATCTTAGCCTGCGCTATTTTTTGATTCTTTGTCAATTTTGCCATTATGATCTCTCCTTTTATTTGTTTGCAAACGGTGAGGCACCATCAACGGTAATCCCCATACTACGGGCAGTCCCGGCAACCATACTCATCGCCGACTCAAGGGTAAATACATTCATATCCTGCATTTTATCCTTGGCAATCGATTCTACTACATCCCACGTAATGGACGCAACCTTTTTCCGGTTGGGTTCAGCTGAACCCGACTTGATTTTGGCAGCCTCCAGCAGCTGAACGGCCACAGGAGGGGTTTTTGTAATAAAATCAAAAGACTTGTCGGCATACACAGTGATCACCACAGGAATTACCTTCCCGGCCATCGTCTGGGTACGAGCGTTGAACTGCTTGCAAAACTCCATGATGTTCACTCCCTTGGATCCCAACGCGGGGCCCACGGGAGGGGAGGGGTTTGCAGCACTGCCCTTGATTTGCAACTTAATTAATCCAGCAACTTCTTTTGCCATCGCTTTGATTTTGATTTGTTAAATGGGAGACAGCGATGATTGGAAGCGATCACTGTCCATATCTGGTGTGCGTAACATGCTAACTTACTTTCTCTACCTGCATAAAACTCAGTTCCAAAGGTGTCTGGCGACCAAAAATCTTCACCATAACCTTGAGTTTTTTCTGCTCTTCGTGGATTTCTTCAATGGTACCCGTAAAGCTGTTGAACGGCCCGTCAGTAACTTTAACCAATTCCCCGATAACAAAAGGAATGTTAATTTCTTCTTCACTGGCAGCCAGTTCATCCACCTTACCCAGGATGCGGTTCACCTCCGATGGACGCAAGGGCACAGGCACCTTACGCTTCACTCCGTCAATCAGGCGTTCTTCTTCCAGAAAGCCCGAAACATTGGGAATATTCCTCAGGATGTGCACCATCTCACCCATCAGATCTGCTTCAATCATAATGTACCCGGGGAAGAACGTCCGGTCCTTACTGACCTTCTTGCCCTGTTTGATTTGGTACACCCGCTCAGTGGGAATCAAGACCTGTGAAACATACTGACTCATACCCAGTGCTGATATTTCACGCTCCAGATACTCTTTCACTTTCTTTTCCTTTCCCCCCACGGTACGGAGAACATACCACTTTTTCCCGGATTCACTCATGGAACTGAACGCTTGAGTTATTAAAACCAATGGTAGATACCCTGAACCAGACGCTGAAAGACGAAGTCCATCGCAAAAACAACGCCGGCAATGATCAGAGATGCCACCATAACTACGATGGAACTTTCCCAAAGCTCTGCGGCAGTGGGCCAGGACACCTTATGAATCAACTCATTGTAAGCGTCTTTGAAGTACTCAATCATTTTCATCTCTTCATGATATATGAGCAGGAGTGGAGAGATTCGAACTCCCATCAACGGTTTTGGAGACCGCTATTCTGCCCTTGAACTACACTCCTGTATACCCCGATAACATTGACCCCCAGAAGGATCAATGTCATCAGGAGCATCCCGGTGATGCAAGCATCACTCAACAATCTCAATTACCTGACCGGCACCCACGGTACGTCCACCTTCGCGAATGGCAAAACGCAGACCCTGATTGATAGCTACAGGATAAATCAGGTTAACGGTAATGGTCACATTATCGCCAGGCATAACCATCTCACGGCCTTCAGGCAGCTTGATCTCACCGGTGATATCCAGCGTACGCAGATAGAACTGAGGACGATAGTTGTCATGGAAAGGAGTGTGACGACCACCTTCTTCTTTCTTCAGCACATACACTTCTGCTTTGAACTTGGTGTGCGGGGTGATGGAACCTGGCTTGGCAATAACCATACCGCGCTTGATTTCATTCTTGTCCACACCACGGAGCAACAGACCCACGTTGTCACCAGCTTCACCCCTGTCGAGGATCTTGCGGAACATTTCCACACCGGTAACCACCGTTTTCTTCTTGGAAGCACCCAGACCAACAAGTTCCATTTCATCCCCAGTATTCACAACACCCGTTTCCACACGGCCGGTAGCAACTGTACCACGTCCGGTAATGGAGAATACATCTTCAACAGGCATCAGGAAAGGCTTCTCATTGTCACGGGGAGGAACGGGGATATAAGAATCCACAGCATTCATGAGTTCCATGATCTTGTCTTCCCATTTGGCTTCGCCGTTCAGGCCGCCCAGTGCAGAACCACGAATCACGGGCACATTGTCACCGTCATACTCGTAGAAACTAAGCAACTCGCGCATTTCCATTTCGACCAGGTCAAGCATCTCCTCGTCGTCCACCATGTCCACCTTGTTCATAAACACAACAATACGGGGAACGTTCACCTGGCGGGCAAGCAGGATGTGTTCGCGGGTCTGGGGCATAGGACCATCCGTAGCAGCAACCACGATGATGGCTCCGTCCATCTGGGCAGCACCGGTAACCATGTTCTTCACATAGTCAGCGTGACCCGGGCAGTCAACGTGAGCGTAGTGACGCGCAGCCGTCTGGTACTCAACGTGAGACGTGTTGATGGTGATACCTCTTTCTTTCTCTTCGGGAGCGTTATCGATCGAGTCGAAAGAACGGATTTCCGAAAGACCTTTTTTTGCAAGAACAGTAGTAATTGCAGCGGTCAGGGTAGTCTTTCCATGGTCAACGTGACCAATGGTCCCAATGTTCACATGGGGTTTTGACCTGTCAAATTTTTCTTTTGCCATAACTATTGTGTTTATTAAAAAGTTTAAAATATATAACCTGCAACCTCAAACATCCTGAGCCAATGACGAGATTTGAACTCGTGACCCCTTCCTTACCAAGGAAGTGCTCTACCACTGAGCTACATCGGCAATAAACGAGCGGAAGACGAGACTCGAACCCGCGACCCTAACCTTGGAAGGGTTATGCTCTACCAACTGAGCTACTTCCGCCTATATGTGGGGAGGGGAGGATTCGAACCTCCGAAGTCGTCAGACAACAGATTTACAGTCTGCCCCATTTGACCGCTCTGGAACCTCCCCAGATACTTATTTCAACATTACAAAGACCTGCAAGAGCCGGTGGAGGGATTCGAACCCCCGACCAGCTGATTACAAATCAGCTGCTCTGGCCAACTGAGCTACACCGGCAGCGTAATCTGCACCGCAAATACGGGAAACCCTCCCGAAAACGCGGATGCAAATGTATGAATAATTTTTATTCCGCCAAAAAAAACTAAGCGCCCCGCAACTTTTCTTTGTACCGGTTCAACTGGCGGGACAAAGTCTCCACAGACTGGATCACCGCTTCCTCGAAAGTCTTGGCCTGCTTTTTCACAAAAAGATCATTTCCGGGAATGGACAGGCGGATTTCCACAACTTTGTTTTCCTCATCCTGAACATTCTCCAGGCGCAGGAATACTTCAGAAAGAACGATACCGTCAAAAAACAAATCCAGCTTGTCCACCTTCTTCTGAATAAAGGCAACCAACTTCTTGTCCGCATCAAAACGCACCGCATTAATCTTGATTTCCATATCACCTCCTTTTTTATGCTCTTGGATGAGCGTTGTTGTATACTCTTTTAATTTTTCCAAACGAATTATGCGTATAGACCTGCGTGGCCGCAAGGGATGCATGACCCAGCAAATCCTTAATCGCTACCAATTCTGCTCCGTTATTCAGAAGCAGGGTAGCAAAGGTGTGTCTCAAAACGTGGGGGCTCCTCTTACTCATCGAAGTAACTTCACCCAGGACCTTCCTCACCAGCCGATACACCCACGTGGGGTATAGTGGCTTCCCGTTATCGAGAATAAAGAAATAATCATTCGAAAGACCGCAAAACAGCTGCCCTTTCAGCAGCATATACCGCTCCATAGACTCTGTCAACTCAGGGAGCAAAGGAATCATTCGCTCCTTATTCCGTTTTCCGAGCACCTTGAGCATGCGCCCCGTCAAATCAACATCTGAATGGCGAAGTGCAATCAACTCAGACAAGCGTATCCCGGTAAAATAGAACATATCCACCACCAAGGCATTCCTGATGAGCGAGAAGTCCGAATCACCAGTATCGGAGCCTGCATGGTAACGAATCCTTTCCATTGCCGAAGCTGGCACAAAAACCGGCAAAGGCCGGGATGTTTTCAACAGCGAGGTCTTCACCATCGGACTGATGGAAAGGGTTCCATTGCGGATATGAAACTGATAGAAAGAACGCAGGGAAGAAATCTTACGGTTCACGGTGCGTTTGGAGTTTGCTGACTCCACCAGACACACAACCCACGACCGGACCTGTGCTGGCCCGGCCGTGAATAGTGTCACACCTTCGGTGTCGCAGAACGCGACAAACTGAAGAATATCATTCCGGTAAGCCATGACTGTATTCTCCGAATACCGTCTCTCGAATCTTAGAGAATCCAGATATGCAGATATTTGGATCTCAGTCATGGGCAAACAATCAATCTTCCTTCTGGAACAACTGCTGCACGTAAATCGCGTGCAACTTTTGCTCTCTTTCCTTAACCGAGGGTTTCGTAAAGGCCTGTCGCGCACGAATTTCCTTCACGGTCCCGGTCTTTTCAAATTTTCTTTTGAACTTTTTTAAAGCTCTCTCAATGTTCTCGCCTTCTTTAACAGGTACAATAATCATACTGTATTCAAAAATTAATCAATGCAACAAAAGGGCTGCAAATGTAATCATAGTTGCGAACTATTCAAAACATCCGGAATTTATCCTCACTTATTGATGGTAAATTCCACCCTCCTGTTTTTCTGTCTGCCTTCCACGGTATCATTCGATGCCACAGGACGATCCGGGCCATAACCCTTGGCCGTCAGCTTAGACGCCTGAACACCCTTGGAAACAAGATAATTCTTCACTGACACAGCCCGCTTATCTGAAAGTTTCAGGTTGTAAGCACGGGTACCCTTGCTATCGGTATGGCCTTCAATAGCCATAGTCAACTCCGGATGGCTTACCAGGTAAGCGGCCAGATCATTCAGCGAAGGATAGGAAGACTCGGCGATTTTGTCCGAATCTGTGGCAAACAACAGGTTTTCAAAAGCCCGGGTTACAATCTGTTCCTGGGTAGGCTGGGGAGCGGGAGGAGGCACAGGGCATCCATTGTTGGAACGAGGGCCTGCCTCGGTGGGACACTTGTCATCAAGGTCCATGATGCCATCCCCATCGGTATCCGGACATCCGGCAAAGGGAACGCGGCCAGGGACATCGGGGCAGCGGTCATCTTTGTCAGCCACGCCATCATTGTCCCGGTCAGGGCATCCAAAAGTAGCCGCAGGGCCGGCCACATCGGGGCAGCGG
>DFUR01000039.1 GCA_002380425.1 Bacteroidales bacterium UBA4181 | reverse complement strand
AATCTGGGTGAAGCTCCTTCTGCGGCAACTGGTGGACGGCAAGTCCGTCAGATGGGCGGTGGCGGCGGAGGCTTTGGCGGCGGCGGAGGTTTCAGTGGCGGTGGCGGCGGCGGAGGCTTCAGTGGCGGTGGCCGTGGTGGCCGCTAGCCGGCAGTGCCTGCAGAGTGTTTTCCTTGTTAGCCGAATTTTAATACAACAAACGCATGTTATTTTTTAAAAGATATCTGCATGATATGCACATTGCGGTGGAGTCCATCCTGGCCAATAAGTTGCGGTCAGTCCTCACGGCACTGGGCATCATCTTCGGGGTTTCCGCGGTAATCAGCATGCTGGCTATCGGTAACGGAGCCCAGAAAGAAATCCTGGATCAGATCAAGATGGTGGGGGTGAACAATATTGTAATCACTCCGGTCCTGCCCACCGCCAATGCTGATGAGTCCTCTTCTTCCTCAGAAGGTGAGGGGAGTACCCAGAGCAAGAAGTTCTCGCCCGGCCTTACCCTGGGAGATGCCGAGGCTATCCGCAAGGTGCTTCCCACAGTAAAAATTCTGAGTCCCGAGATAACGATGTCTTCCTATGTGGTTCAGGGAGGGATTCGGGAGCAGGCCAAGATCCTCGGGGTATCCAAAGAGTATTTTCAGTTGTACAATATGCCTCTGGTGGCGGGTACTATTTTCAACGAGGAACAGGAAGAAGAAGGGATGGCCGTGTGTGTTATCGGGGCCAACATTCATTCCCGCTTCTTCAGCCGGACCAACCCAATTGGCAAGCAAATCAAGTTTGGAAATATCTGGCTAAAGATTATCGGGGTACTGGACCGGAACGTGGTGAATGTGACCGGCCAGAAGAATGCCGGGGTGAATGTCACCAACGACAATATCTATGTGCCGGTGAAAACCATGCTGCTGCGTTTCAACAACCGTTCCCTGTTGTTTTCGGGGAAGGCACAGGCTGCTGGTATCTCTGTTTCAGGTGGAGCCATTGTGTTTACTACTTCGTCCACGTCCACGACCGACAGCCCCAAGAACTATCATCAGCTGGATAAGATTGTGGTACAGGTCAATGAGACTTCGCAGCTCACCAACACAGTGGATGCTATCAGCCGTATGCTGTATCGCCGGCATGCAGAAGTGAAGGACTACGACATCACGGTTCCCGAGATGTTGCTCAAGCAGCAGCAGCGTACCAAGGAGATTTTTAACATTGTATTGGGTGCTATTGCCGGTATTTCCCTGCTGGTAGGCGGTATCGGGATTATGAACATCATGTTCGCCTCGGTGATGGAGCGTATCAAGGAGATTGGAACCCGTATGGCCATCGGTGCCAAGAAATCTGACATTGTGGTTCAGTTCCTTGCCGAAGCTGTACTTATCAGTGTAACCGGTGGACTGATCGGGGTCATCCTGGGGGTGGTTGCTTCTAAATTGATCACTCACTTTACCGGCATTGAGACGATAATTTCCCTGATGTCGGTGCTTATATCCTTCTTTGTGTCTGCTTCTATCGGGATTGTGTTTGGTTACTCTCCTGCCAAAAGAGCTTCGGAGCGTGACCCGATTGAGTCATTGAGATATGAGTAGTATTGTTTATTGGGGAAGAATGTGTATTTTTGTACGACAATAATCTTTCAGTTATGATCAAATATCTTAAACCGGTTTTTTTCGTGGCGCTTCTGCTCTGCACCGCTCCCGCGTTTCCGCAGGATATGAAGCGGGTGCTTACGCTCGATCAGGTCATCGCCACAGCCAAGGATCAGTCGCCCAATGCGATGATGGCCCGAAACAGGTTCCGCAGCAGTTATTATTCCTATCGCGCCTATCGTGCCGGATACCTCCCGCAACTCACCCTGAGCACCAGCCCCTATACATATTCCAAGGGGATCTCCACCTATCAGCGCCAGGTGCCCATTTTGGATGATGAAGGTCACGTCACCGGGTACCGTTATGTTGAGGACAACAGCGAGTCGGAGTCGGTCAACACCTCGGTGAATGCTTCACTTTCCCAGAACATCACCCTCACGGGTGGTACCATCTCTCTGACCTCCAGTTTCCGGCGGACCGATGACCTGATGAATGATAATCTCAACTATTCCACAGTCCCCCTGAAACTGGTCATTGACCAACCCCTCAACGGGTACAACCGTTTCCGCTGGGAACGCAAGATTGAGCCGCTTCGTTATGAAGAAGCCAAGCGAAATTACGTGGTACAGATGGAACAGGTTACCTCAACGGCACTGAGTCGTTTCTTTTCACTGGCAAGTGCCCAGATCAATCTCAAGATTGCCGAAACCAATATGCAGAATCAGGACACTCTGTTCCTGATCGCCAAAGGCCGCTATAATCTGGGTACCATTGCTGAGGATGCTCTTTTGCAGATGCAGTTGCGCTACATGCAGGCGCAGAGCAGCCTGCAGAGCGCCCGTATGAACCTGCAAAGCGCACAGAGCAACCTGAGGTCTTTCCTGGGCTTCAACGAAAAAGTGGAGTTGGAGTTGGTAGTAGATTTTAATATTCCTGATTTGCAGGTTGCCTACGAGAAAGCTCTGGAACTGGCTCTGTCCAACAGTCCGGATATTCTTTCCTATGAACGTCAGTTGCTGGAGTCTCAGCGGAGTGTGGCTCAGGCCCGTTCCCAAAGAGGGCTGAGTGTTACCCTGAACGGCACCTATGGAAAGAGCCGTAGTGCCAAGGAGTTTGGGGAAGTGTACTCAAATCTGGGAGATGATTATTCTCTGGGAGCTTCCATCCGTATTCCGGTTCTGGACTGGGGTCAGGGACGCAACACCTATCGCAACGCTCTTTCCAGCAGGGAACTGGTGGAGGTTCAGATGAGGCAGAACCGTGTGGACTTTGAACAACAGATTTTTCTGCAGGTCATGCAGTTCAATATGCAGGGAAAACAGCTTGAAATTGCCTCGGTGGCTGACACCATCGCTCAAAAGAGTTACGAGGTGGCCAAGCAGCGGTACCTGATTGGAAGGGTGAGTGTGACCGACCTGAACATCGCAGATACCGAAAAGGATGCTGCCAAACGTACCCTCATCAATGAGTTGAGTACATATTGGACCCAGTTCTATCGTTTGCGCCAGAGCACCCTGTTTGACTTCTTGAATAACAGGTCTCTGCTGGAGCAGGATTTTGAGTCCCTGCTCAAGATGTAATTTCTTGCTTGACTGGTGAATAACTCCGCATCTGGGCCATTGTCCGGGTGCGGAGTTATTCTTATCTTTGCATGCGAAAAAATTAATCCTCCATAATATGAGCAAAATAACTGTTGTAGGCGCCGGGAATGTTGGCGCAACGTGCGCGAATGTGATTGCGCAGAAGGAGCTGGCCAGCGAATTGGTCGTGCTCGATGTTAAAGAAGGCGTCTCCGAGGGTAAGGCCATGGATATGATGCAAACGGCTGCCCTGCTGGAGTTTGATACCCGTATTACTGGTGTCACCAGCGATTATGCCGCTACTGCCGGCTCGGACCTGGCCATCATCACCTCGGGTGTACCCCGTAAGCCTGGTATGACCCGTGAAGAGCTTATCGGCATCAATGCAGGCATTGTGCAGTCGGTGACTGCAGGAATCCTGAAGTATTCTCCCAACGCGATCATCGTGGTCATCAGCAATCCTATGGACACGATGACTTATCTCGCCCTTAAATCCAGCAGTCTTCCCAAACAGAGGATTATCGGTATGGGCGGTATTCTGGACAGCTCCCGTTTTCGCTTCTACCTGAGTCAGGCCCTGGGTGTGCCTGCATCGGATGTGGACGGAGTGGTGATTGGCGGACACGGGGACACCACCATGATCCCTCTGATTCGTTTTGCAACCTACAAGGGCATTCCCGTTACCTCCCTGCTGGACGAAGCCGCCTGCAACAAGGTGGTTGCCGATACCATGGTGGGCGGAGCTACCCTGACCAAGTTGCTGGGAACATCGGCCTGGTATGCTCCCGGAGCTGCCGGAGCTGCCTTGGCGGAAGCAATTTTGCGCGATGAGAAGAAGGTCTTCCCCTGCTGCGTTTCTCTGGATGGTGAATATGGCCAGAAAGACCTCTGCATCGGAGTTCCGGTAGTGATTGGCCGCAACGGATGGGAGAAGATTGTAGATTATCCTTTGGATGCTGCCGAACAGGCAGCTTTTGACAAGAGTGCCGCTGCAGTTCGTGCCACTAATGATGTGCTTGCCGAGATGAAGCTGGTATAGTATCGAGGTTTCTGTCATAGCTAAGGAGTGCGTCTCGTGAAGGAATATGGAGGCGCACTCTTTTTTTTGTAAATTGCCCCCTGTTAAGAAGCTTACTTCCTATTCCCTGTGATGCGGTACCGTTTGTCCCTGTTTGTATTGTTTTTTGCTCTCTGGATACTTCCTGAAGCTGTGCACGGGATGACACCTCCGTCCGCCCTTCCCTGGAGTTTTGCCCAGGGATTAAATGTCCGTCAGTGGGAGCGCCTACCGGCACTGGATGCCGGGGCTTGTCTGGAGGAGGACCGGGAGGAGATTCGCAGAGGTCTCAGAACCCTGCCTTTTTCCAGAAATATCTCCCTGAACCTGTCTCCGGCTCGTGTCGGAAGCTGGTATGAAACGAACATGGGCCGGGTGTGGTTGCTGGGGTTGGAAGCGCCCGGAAGTCAGGCCCTGATGGCTGTGCTTGAGGATGTGGCTCTTGCCGGAGGGGTGACGCTTTATGTGTACAACGAAGACCGTTCCCGGCTGCTGGGCCCTTTTTCCGGTGGGAGACGGCGGACTGTGCTTCCATTGGAACCGGTCGAGGGAGAACGCTTGGTGCTGGAACTTAATGTTCCTACTTCTGTGCTGACTTTCGGGAATTTCCGCATCACCCAGATCGGCCGGGTGTACCGCGATCTGGAGGCTGCCGTACTCAAGGTATCCATTGACAATGCCAGCGCGTGCCATCTGGATATCAATTGTCCTGTTGCTGCCGCATGGCAGGTGGACAAGCGCTCTGTAGTCAGGATTATGGTCAACAAAATCACCCGTAATGAGTACGGAACCGGAGTGTTGGTGAACAACACCTTGGGGAATGGGCGCCCTTATGTGCTGACTGCGGCACATGTGCTGGGAACCTACCAGCATGCAGAGCGGTCCTTGTTTTTTTTCGGGTACGAAAGTGTCGCCTGCAACGGGGCCCGTGGACCCAAAACCCGGACCATAGCGGGAGCGGAGTTGAAAGCCACAGCCCGGACGCTGGATTTCTCCCTGATGGAACTCAGTGAGGAGCCTCCCCTGATATTCGAGCCATATTATGCCGGATGGGATTTCTCGGGGAATATCCCTGCAGGAGTGGTGGGGATTCATCATCCCTGGGCAGACATGAAGAAGCTGGCCATAGCTGATGTCACTAAGAGCGTGCTTACCTCAACCTATTCGAGTTCAGACCTCACTTGCGAAGACAATGCACACTGGCGCGTTCAGGCCTGGGCGCAGGGCACTACAGAGCCTGGTTCCTCCGGGTCCCCTTTGTTTGACAGAGCGCACAGGGTGGTGGGTACCCTCTCCGGAGGGGCTTCAACCTGTGATGTTCCCCGAAATGACTATTATTCAAAACTTTCGTTTCAAAGTAATTATTTCAGCACCTATGACACGGCCCGGTTGCGGCCCTGGCTGGATCCGGGACTCACAGGACTTCAGGTGGTGGATGGGTATGACCCTGTTGCCCAAGCACTTGCGCATTGTGATACGGTGGGGCACATTTCGGACCTCACTGCCAAGACCTTATACCGTGCTGGCGCCAAGGGGTATGCCAGTGGTCACAACTCCTTGGGGACTACACTGTTTGCCGAAAGGTTTCGCTCCACATCGCATGCCACGCTTTATGGTGCCTTGTTCCACCTTTCCCGGGTGAACGCCTCAGGTCTAAGCAAAGTCACCATCAAGGTTTGGACGGGAGAGACCTTCCCCGAAACAGAAGTGTACACCCAACAGGTGTCCCTGCAACACTTCTTCCCGGGGAAGGAGAATTTGGTGGTATTCGACGACCCGTTACCGGTGCAGGGGAATTTCTTTATCGGGTATGCCATCAGCTATGCTTTCCCGGCAGACACATTTGCAGTCAGTCAGGCCCCAACGGCTTATGCTGGGCTGGGAACCTGCGTGGTGAATACGGGCTCCGGCTGGCGTGAGCAGGCTGCTGTGATGCCTTCGGCCGGGTATGCTTCTCTGGCCATTCGGGCAATCGGACAGAATATTCCTGCTCTTCCCCCGGTATATACCGACGTGGAGGATATCACGACCCCTGACGGATTGCTTATCTATCCAAATCCAGTTCGGGATCAGTTCACAGCCTGTTTTCCCGGAGGCCCGGCCCGTGAGGTTTTCTGTTACGATGCTCTGGGACGTGCTGTCTGGGTCAGGGTGGAGGCAACTCCGCCTCCGGCATCGGTGAATGCTCCCCACGGCATTGTGGTTCAGGCATCGGGGCTGCCTGCCGGGGTGTATTTCTTGTCGGTGCACAATGCCGAAGGCCGTTGGGAGGGCCGGTTTATCAAAGCTCGCTAATTTTTTTACCTTTGTCCCGTTCATACAGGTGCCTATGAGACATGTGTGGTTGTTATTTTTCCTGATGCTTGTTGTGGCTCCTGCCGGGTGTACTGTGCAGGCCCAGCCACTGCTTAGTGGTTCTGCGGCTCCCTCCGGGGCGGACAATTATATCTTTCATGTGGCCCGCAGGGGACAGACCAAGGAAGAGATTCTGCAGCAATACGGTATTACCATGGAGGTGCTGTACCAGCATAATCCAGAGCTCAGGCTGAATCAACTTCGTAGGGGGCAGGTGGTGAAGGTTCCGGTCTCTTCCCGTTCGGCTCAGACAGACAACCGGGTCGGTCCCACCGAAGCATCTGCAGCACCTGCCATCATGCAGCAGGAGCCTCCGGTTGCGCCTCCCGTGATGTATTTTGGGAAAAACCGGGTGTTCAGGGTTGCGGTGTTGCTCCCGTTGTACCTCCCCTTCAACAGATTCGATGCCGCTATGGCTGCAGATACCTCGCTCACGGTAGATTTTATTTCCGGCGGGCTGCGCAACCGACAGGGTGACTATTGGATATATCAACCTTCACAAAATTTTCTGAATTTCTACGAGGGGATTCTGCTGGCTTTGGATGCGCTCAAGCGGCAAGGCGTTGAAATCCGGTTGCAAGTTTATGACACCGGGAGAGATGTTGCCGGGTTGAGGCGTGTTCTGGATAATCCGGCACTCCGGGAGGCAGACCTGATGATTGGGCCGTTTTACACCGAGCAGATAGAACAGGTCATGAGTTTTGCCCAGGCCAACCGGATTTACTGTGTGTCTCCCCTTACCAGCCGGGAGCCTTTGCTGGTGGGGAACCGATACCTGTTTCAGGTGACCACCTCGTCTTCTGTGCTGAATGATTCCCTGGCCGCCTATGTGTCCCGGCAAAAGGACGCGCTGGTGACTGTCCTGGTGAATGTTGCCGAACCTGCCTCCCGCTCGGCCCGCTGGCTGGCCCAGATCCGGGCAGCCCTTCCGCAGGGGCGGTTCAGAGAGATCCGGGTGAGTTCTTCCGGACTCAGTGCCGACTTCCTCCGTGACAACGAGCGGAATGTTGTGGTGAGTTTCTCAGAAGACGAGATATTTGTGGGCAGGATGCTGGCCATTCTGAATCTTGCGGCCCGCACTCAGAATAAGGAAGTGGAGTTGTGCGGCCTGTCCTCCTGGACCAGTTTCAGCAATCTGAACAGCATTGTCAACCTGGAGTACCTGCACAACCTGAGCTTTGTGTGCGCCGCACCCTTCTTTGTGGATTATTCCCATCCGGACATGACCCCATTTCTGGAAAAACATCGCAAATACTTTGGCACAGAGCCCTCTGAATTCTATGCTTCGGGGTATAATTACACCTTTCTGGGGTACGATATTATGTGGTTCTTTGGTTCAGCACTGGATGCCCTGGGCAAGGATATGGGCGACCGTATTGCCGATTTCTCCCGCTCTGCCTTGCTGACTGATTTTGATTTTCGGCGTCCCGGTGCGTCTGATGGATATGCCAATCAGGGCGTTCGCCTGTTTCGCTATACCAGGAGTTTTGAACTCCAGCATGTCCGCTGATGGCTCCCTGGACATCCATGATTTGCAGACTTGCCCTTTCTCCTTTACGGAGGGAGCCTCAGCACGTGTCCGAGATGGTTTCACAACTGCTGTTTGGGGAGCTTGTTTTGCTGCTCGGGGCATCCGGCAACTGGGCCCGGGTGCGTTCTCTTGCAGATGATTATGAGGGCTGGACTGCCCTGAGCGCGTTGGCCCCCTTTGAGGGTTCACAAACGGTTCCCTGTCGTACGTCGGCCTTGTTGTTTTCCGTTGAGGATACATTGTCTGGTCGGAGTCTGTATATTCCTGCGGGCAGTTTTCTGCCCCAAGGTATCTCTGCCGGAGAAACCTTCTGTTGGGGACATGCTACCTTCCGTCTGGCCGATGTGCTGCCTGAAGCTCCTGCCTGCCGCTTCCCTGCCGCCTGTTTGTTTCTGGGAGCTCCGTATCTGTGGGGTGGAAAGACCGTCTTGGGGGTGGACTGTTCCGGATTGGTGCAAGTTGCCTCCCGAATCACCGGAACAGCTCTTCCTCGCGATGCCTCAGAGCAGGCGCTTGCGGGACATACCGTGGCCTATCCTGACTGTCGTTGTAATGATCTTGCTTTCTTCAGGAGCGATGACGGCCGGATTGTGCATGTGGGGATTGTAGGGAATGATTATTCTCTGGTGCATGCTTCCGGGAGTGTGCGTCTGGACAAGCTGACTCCTGAGGGGATTCTGCGGGCAGACACTGGAGAAATATCGCATACGCTGGCCTTCATTAAACGTCTGCAAACATGATGTACGTGATGATTGCGCTCCTTGCAGGAGCTTATCTGGTTGGTTCTGTTCCTTCGGCCGTATGGATTGGCAGAATGGTGGCCGGAGTGGATGTCCGCGAACACGGCAGTAAGAATGCCGGAGCTACCAATGTGATGAGGGTGCTGGGGCTTCGTATCGGAATACCGGTTTTGTTACTTGATGCTGCCAAGGGTTTTGCATCTGTTCAGTTGGCCCTGTTCGCCCGGGGATTTTTTCCCGAAGGCGCGGGGTCATTGGTGTCTCTTCAGATTGCTCTGGGGGGATGTGCCGTTCTGGGCCATATGTTTCCCATCTGGGCAGGTTTCCGGGGTGGAAAGGGGGTGGCCACTCTGCTGGGGGTAATTCTGGCTCTGCATTTTCCTGCCTCCATGCTGGCTCTGGCTGTCTTTGCCGTGGTACTGATTCTTTCCAAATATGTTTCGCTGAGTTCCATCTGTGCTGCGATCAGCTTTCCCATCACGGTTTTGTTCCTGTTTGGGGAAACCCGGTTGCCCATGCAGTTGTTTGCTGTGGTAGCGTGCCTGTTGCTGATCTATACTCACCGTAAGAATATTGCCCGTTTGCGTGCGGGAACAGAGTCAAAGGCAACATTCCTGTTTGGCTCGGGTAAGTCGGCAGGAGACACCCCCAATCAGCGGGCCGGCGATAATTCCTGCTCTAAGAACTGAATCAGTTCGTTCCGGGAGATTCCCTGTCGCAACTGGCCGCCCACGGCCACTGATATCTTTCCGGTTTCTTCGGATACCACCACGGATACCGCATCGGTGCGCTCTGTGATGCCCAGGGCGGCCCGGTGCCGCAACCCCAGAGATGGAGGAAGATCTCTGTTCTCCGACAGGGGGAGAATGCATCTGACGGCTAGAATTTTGTTCTTTTCAATGATCATGGCACCATCGTGCAGAGGGGTGTTTTTGAAGAAAATATTCTCAATCAGTCGGCAGGAGATATCAGCCCGGATTTCATCGCCGGTTTCAGCGTACATACGCAACAGATTCCGCCGTGCCACCACAATGAGGGCTCCGGATCGGTCGGCGCTCATACGGGAACAGGCCTCGGCAATCTCCGAGATTCTTTCCTGTGGCTTATGGGGTGCATCGGATGAAGAGAACCAGCGTATCAGTGAGGAACGGTACCGGTTCATGTTCCGGGTGCCCACCTGTACCAGGAAGTGTCGGATTTCCTGCTGGAAAAGAATAATCAGGGCAATGGCTCCAAGGTCGAACACCTGAGCCATGATGGCATCCATCATCTCCATCTTTAGGACCTGAACCAGCTTCCATAGCAGGAACATGCTGATGATGGCAATAATGATGTTCAGGGCCACTGTCCCCTTGATGATCAGATACACCTGATACATCAGGTACGCCACCACAAGGATGTCAATGATGTCGGAGGGGCGTATGGACAGGAGTGGTTCGGGCATGCGTGACTTTGTAGGGGTTCAGTGCCAAAGTTATACAAACTTTTCGCTGTCCGGGGCGTTCGCATCCAGATATTTTGATACCAGTTGCAGGCATTCGGCCGCCGGGCGTACATCGTGAACGCGCAGAATATCGGTTCCCTGAAGCAAAAGCAGGGTATGCATCACTGTGGTTCCGTTGAGCGCTTCGTCAGGAGTGATGCCGAGGGTTTTCCGAATCATGGATTTCCGGGAAACACCAGCCATGACGGGTAACTCCAAAACCTGAAACCGATGGAGTTCTCGGGCGATGGCAAAATTGTGTGCTGCGTTTTTGCCAAAGCCAAACCCGGGGTCAATCATCAGGTCACCTGCACCTTGCTGGCGAAGCTGGTCCACCCGTTCGGAGAGAAATAGCAGGATGTCTCCCACGGGATCCCGGTATACCGGGTTTTGTTGCATGTCCTGGGGGGTCCCCTGAATGTGCGAGAGGACGTAAGGCACCCTCAGCCCGGCTACCGTCCCAAACATGTGCTGGTCCATAGTCCCGCCGGAGATATCGTTGATGATGTCGGCCCCTCCTTCCAGGACGGCCATCCGGGCTACGTCGGCCCTCCATGTGTCAACGGATACAGGCACTTCAGGGTACTCTCTGCGGAACCATGTCAGGGTACTGCGTAACCGGAGCATTTCTGTCCGGGCATCCACAGGTTTGCTCCCCGGCCGCGTGGAGCAGGCTCCGATATCAATAATGTCGGCTCCCTCGGACAACATTCGGGCGCACTGCGCTCTTTGTTGCTCCTCAGTGACATATTGGCCTCCATCGAAGAATGAGTCATCGGAGATATTGAGGATGCCCATGAGCAACGGCCGGTGCATTTCCATGAGCCGTCCGCGGCAGTTCAGGAAGCGGGGTTTCCGGAACAGAGAGCGGGATGTTGGCAGGGAGGGTAACATTGGCGATGCGGGCCTGTTTGATTGTGAAAGGGTGAGGAGTCTGGTCAGGGGGGGGCTACCGGTCAGTATGCCCGGGCAAAAATCACGCGCCGGGCAGAGGGTTTGCCCGTCAGAATGCACCGTCCGGGCTCTTCGGCTGCATCCATAGGGATGCACCGGATGGTGGCCTTGGTTTCCTCCTTGATGCGTTCTTCGGTTTCCGTGGTGCCGTCCCAGTGGGCCATCACAAAGCCGCCTTTATCCAGCAATTCCTGCATGGTTTGGTAAGAGTCAGTGATGAATGTGTGCTCCTCCCTGAATTTCAGGGCTTTGTTGTAGATATTCTGTTGAATCTCGTCCATCAGTTTCAGGATGACTTCCCCGGCCTGGTCAAAGGGGTACACTTTCTTCTCCAGAGTGTCCCGTCGGGCAATCTCCACGGTGTTGTTATCCAGATCTCTGGGCCCAACGGCAACCCGCACCGGGATGCCCTTCATTTCGTGTTCTGCAAACTTGAAGCCCGGTTTGAGGGTGTCCCGGTCGTCAAACGTGACGGTGAGCCCGGCGGCTTCCAGTTGTTTCTTCAGCGGAGCGGTTTTCTCAGCTATCAGAGGTAGTTGCTCCAGCTTTTGGTAGATAGGTACAATCACCGCATGAACCGGGGCCAGCTTCGGGGGCAGCACCAACCCATTATCGTCTGAGTGGGCCATGATCAGGGCTCCCATCAGTCGGGTGGAAACGCCCCAGGACGAGGCCCAGACATAATCCAGTCCGCCTTCCCTGGTGGCGAACTTCACGTCAAAGGCCTTGGCAAAATTCTGGCCCAGAAAGTGCGAGGTGCCTGACTGGAGTGCTTTTCCGTCTTGCATCATGGCTTCGATGCTCAGGGTTTCCACGGCCCCGGCAAAGCGTTCGTTGGCCGTTTTGGCGCCCCGGATTACCGGAAGAGCCATGAAATTCCGGGCAAAAGTCTCATATACCCCGATCATTTTGATGGTTTCTTCCATAGCCTCCTCTGCCGTGGCATGGGCGGTGTGGCCTTCCTGCCATAGAAACTCGGTAGTGCGCAGGAACAGGCGGGTGCGCATCTCCCAGCGCACTACATTGGCCCATTGGTTTACCAGTATGGGAAGGTCTCTGTAGGATTGAATCCAGTTTTTGTAGGTATTCCAGATGATGGTTTCTGAGGTGGGGCGAACCACCAGTTCTTCCTCCAGCCGGGCTTCTTCGTCCACCACAACCCCTTTCCCGGAGGGATCATTCTTGAGCCGGTAATGGGTAACTACGGCACACTCCTTGGCAAACCCTTCAACGTGGCTGGCTTCCCTGCTGAAGAAGGATTTGGGAATAAACAAGGGGAAGTATGCGTTTTGGTGGCCTGTTTCCTTGAACATCCTGTCCAGCTGGTCGCGCATCTTTTCCCAGATGGCGTAGCCGTATGGTTTGATGACCATGCATCCCCTGACCGCTGAGCTGTCAGCCAGGCCTGCCTTGACCACCAAATCGTTGTACCATTGAGAATAATTCTCTTCCCTGCTCGTTAATTCCTTGGCCATAACTATTGTTGGTATAAAATTTGCTGCTCTAAGTTTAAAATAATATACTTGCAAAAGTAAGTATTTTTCATTCATCTAATTTGGGAGGATCAGCCATGAAAGCACAAATTGTTTTCCCCGTACTGTCAACGATGGTGCTGGCAGCGTGTTCGTCCGGTTCGATGCTGACTTCGCCTCCTGTGTACGATGATTTGTATTATTCCTCGCGCTCAGGTTCGGGTTCAGGAACTGTTTATGTGGATCAGGCTCCTGTATCTCAGTATGTTGCGCAGGCCCCCGCCGCGAAGGAGAATCTTACGGAGGCCCTTCCTGAGGCAGAGCCTCAGGCTATGCAACAGAATGTGTACCCTGCCCTTTCGGAATATGAGCGATACAGGATCGCGCTGGAAAATAACGATACCCTTGAACTGGAACGGATTCTCGGAGGTTATTACTCCGGCCAGACATCTCTTTCCAACGAGTCAGCCTCTGCACTGGCATCTGAGTCTGGTTCCGCTGCGGGGGGTAATGTTTACAATATCAATAATATCTACGTGGATGAGTGGGGGTATCCCTACTATTCTTCGCGCTTACGATATTCTTACTACGGAGGCTGGTCGGGCTGGTACGGGTGGTATGATCCCTGGTATGATCCGTGGTACGGACCTCATTACTGGGGCTATTCCCGTTATGGCTATTCTTCCGGATACTGGAATGGATTCTGGGATGGCTACTATGGAGGGGGCGGAGGTTCCTACAGGGAAGTTGTCCGCGGGTCCATCGCCAGACGTAGCGAAATGTCACCGGTGAGGGCGACCGTAGCCCGCAGCACCCGAATTGCCGGCACTACAGTGGGTCGGACTACTTCTTCGGGGCTGAGCTGGGATTCCTACCGGCCATCTGCCCGCAGAGACCAAGTCGGGAATGCTACCCAGGAACGGACTGCAGCTGCCGGTACTTCAACAAATACCCGCCGGGTAACATCAGGTGCCTCTGGAGCCAATGCTTCGGCTGTTTCTTCCGGAACTACCGCTCCTTCGGGATACCGTCCTTCCAACCAGCAGGATGCCTTCAGCCGTCAGGCGGCACAGCGTTCAACAGGGTCCGCACAGGCAACTTCCACGGCAACCCCCAGTTATAGCCGCCCGACTACAGGTCAGTATAACGATGGTAGTACCCGAGTTACCCGTCCCTCGGCCTCCTCGGTGCAGTCTTCGTCTTCCCGTACAACGGTTCAGACGACTCCTTCTTCGTCTTCCACCGCGTCAAGCACCCGGACTACCCGTCCGTCGGCATCAACTTCATCTGCTACCTCTTCAACAAGGACATCAACGTCTTCTTCATCTTCATCCTCCTCCTCATCATCATCATCATCATCGTCGAGGGTGGTGAGCACACCTTCCTATTCTTCCCCCAGTTCCTATTCATCCTCTTCAAGTTCCTATTCTTCTGGAGGTGGCGGCGGTGGTCGTTCCGGCGGGTCCTCTGGAGGAGGTGTTGCCAGCAGACGTTGACACCTGACATTGCCTCTTTTGATTTTGTTCTTCCGTTTGGATTGAGTTTACCCATCCACAGTATAAATTGACAACTATGAGAACATTTGCTTTTTCGCTGTTTGTTTTGTTTTTCCTTGGATTTCAGAGCCACGCCCAGGGCTTGGGTGATGTGCTTCGGCTCTCGCAGTACACCTATACTGGTTCGGCTCGTGCTACAGCCATGGGTGGGGCCTTTGGCTCGCTGGGCGCTGATGTGTCGTCTATGAGCCTGAACCCTGCCGGGATGGGTATGTACCGCACTTCGGAAATGATCTTTACGGCCGGTCTGGGTTATGTCCGCGGTAAATCGGTTTTTGACAACGGGCATGGTTCCGATGAGCGGATGCAGTTGTTTGCCAACAACATCAGTTATGTTGCCACGTCCCTCCGGGACAACAGCCCCTGGGAGAGTTTCTCGGTCGGGATCGGGTACAACCGGTTGGCCGACTTCAATCGCGATCTGGCCTTTTACACCCCCTCGGGATCTACTTCTTTGTTGGATGAGTTTGTGAACTTCTCTAATCTTGGTATGGGCTCGGAAGCCTATGAGGTTCTTGCCATCAATACCCATTTGCTGGGCTACAGCATTACCGTCCCGTTAAAGTGGACTAATCGTTCTTTGAAATTATTGAAATAAAGTCTTTTACGAGCGGTTTTGCAAGTCAACGGATTTGAATTCATTCCTTAGCAGAAGTTTATGACTTTTGCAAATGAAACAAGACAAGTACGTTTTCTCCCAGTTGGTGCCTTTCCTTGATAGGAATCACTTCAATTACCTCGTTCGCAAGTATGAAGGCGACCGATATGTGAAGCACTTCACGTGTTGGAACCAACTCTTGGCGCTCATGTTCGGCCAACTCAGCAACCGAGAGAGTCTGAGAGATTTGGTAGTGGCTCTAGAGGCTCACCAGTCAAAGTGTTATCATCTTGGTCTCGGTCGTAAGCCTGTCACGAAAACGACATTCGCCACAGCAAACCAGAATCGTGACTACCACATCTTTGAAGAATTTGGTTTCTTCATGATGCAGCAGGCCAGACAAAGACGCGCGACCGATATCTTCAAGCTAGGCGGTAATGTCTATGCTTTCGATTCAACCACGATTCCGCTCTGTCTTTCCATTTTCTGGTGGGCCAAATTCCGAAAGCACAAGGGAGGAGTCAAAGCACACGTCTTGTATGACTTGGAATCCCAAGTGCCCGCATTCTTCCATATCACGACAGCATCGGTCCACGATTCCAAAGCAATGAGGGATATTTCCTATGAATCAGGATCTTACTACGTGTTTGACCGTGGCTACAATGCGTTCAAGCAACTCTATAGAATCCATCTTATGGAGTCCTACTTTGTTGTGAGAGCCAAGAAGAATCTTCAGTACAAAAGCCTTAAATGGAAGCGCAGGTTACCAAAGAATGTACTGACTGATGCGGAGATAGAACTCACGAAATATCCTTCTGCAAAGAAGTATCCAGGTAGGCTCCGACTGGTCAGATTCCATGATCAGGAACAGAACCGAGACTTCGCTTTTCTTACCAATGCCACCCACCTGACGGCTCTTGAGGTGGCTAACCTCTACAAAAACCGATGGCAGATTGAACTCTTCTTCAAATGGCTCAAGCAGCATCTCAAGATCAAGAAGTTTTGGGGCACTACCGAGAATGCCGTACGCATCCAGATTAGTGCAGCGATAACTGCTTTTTGTCTCGTGGCTATCATCCAACACGATATGAAGCTAAAACGCTCGACTTATGAAGTCTTGCAGATCCTGAGCATCTCACTGACGGACAAAGCACCACTAAGAGACCTGTTCGAAAAGACTAATTTCAACGATGTCAAAGAACAATTTTATCCCCTTATTCCGGGGTTATTTGATTAATATGTTTAACGTCCCAATTTTAACGGGACACTAATG
>DFUR01000009.1 GCA_002380425.1 Bacteroidales bacterium UBA4181 | reverse complement strand
TTTTAATCATTTATCGCAAGTATATTTTTAGTTAGTCTCTAATGTTCAGTTAATTACGAAAGATTTCCACCTGCTTATGAAATACTTGGTTTTCTATTTATTGCTTTCAATGATGGTCATTTCTTGCTCTGACCAGCAAACGCAGACTTTGAACGGGGCACGGTATATCATAGATCTTGATGGACAAAAGGAGTCATCCGTACCCCTGTCCTCTATGTTCAAAAACGTGAAAACCATTATTCTGGAAACTAATGAACAATGCCTGATCGGAAGAATAGATGAGTTTCAAGTTTTTGATGGAGGCATCTATGTGCTAGACAGACAAATAGCGAAGGGATTGTTCGTGTTTGACACGAACGGTCGGTTTGTGCGAAAGATAGGCCGTATTGGAAAAGGCCCCGGAGAATACACTCGTATAGACGATTTTACTTTGGATGCCGATAACAGGTTCATTTTTCTTTGTGATCAATTCAACCGGATACACAAATATCGGTTAGACGGGACGTATATAAATACGGTAACAGTACAGACTCGTGCAACTATTCGTTACATTCAGTGCTACAGAGGTAGGATGTATGCTGATCTGTTTTCAGCAGAGTGTGCTCCGGACGATTGTATATTAGCGGAAATAGATGTGAATAACGGGAATATCCGCTCACAACACTTACACTTAAAGGATAACAATGGATGGGTTCTTCCATTGTCCTCAGGAAGTGTTTTTAAGTCGCGTCTGGGCCATCCACCAAAATATGCGCGACTGTTCATGCATAATATTGTAACTGTAGATGAAACAGTCTCACCATATATTGAATTGAAAAGCCAAAACCTTATATCGGAGGAGGACATAAAAGAATTAGCTGGCGGAACGATCACGAACCAGTTCGAGGCGCTCGCGCGTGGACCAAAGTTTTGGGGCTTAATAAATTTCGTAGAAAGCAATGATTTTGTCGTATTTAAAATGCTCACTTCTTTTGTTGTAGTGTTCAAAAAGAAATCAGGGGAGGTGATCTTGGCTGATTACTTAAACAATGACATTATTTTCAAGAACAGTGATAATGACTGGTATTCGAGATTTGGGTTTTCCGATGCTCATGGTGCCTATGCGGCGATTCCTTCAAGTTTGTTGGATGACTTTCAGGCGTCCGTCAGGAACAACGAAGTACGACCCGGACTGGATAAGATAGATCAGTTGATGCAATTAGATGTAGCATCTTGTAACCCTGTAATCTTTTTTTATGGATTTACATAATCCTCGGTCATATCCGTTTGCCCGATTCTGCTTGTGGTGAAAACGATCGTCGATGGGAAACTGGACTTGCGTGTCGGGATGCTACTTAAAATCGTACAGCCATACCCGTTGAAGTTGGGGTTTTTCGCCTCTGAAGAGTAGCCCATAACCCGATTGCCCCTTCAGGGCCATTTGGTCCAGGTCCTGGCTGACGTTGGTCTCATCGCCATTAAGCCAGCGAACCGGGTTCCATGTTCCGTTCCTGAAATATCCTTCCCTGACCTTGGCGAAGGCTGTGATGCCTTTGCCGTCTGCGGGGGCAAAGGTTACCTGCACATTGGCGCCCATGACCAGGTACTCGTTCTTGTCCATCAGCAACACCATGGCGTATCCCTTTCTTCCACGGGGGCCAAACATTCCGCTGCCCTGACTTTCTGTTTGCGCAGCACGGAAAGCTCTGGAAAGGTTGACGATCACCTTATGGTCTCCCAGCACAAACTCCTTTTCGGTAATCTCGGGATTCAGTTCGCTCAACCAGGCTGCACGAATGGTTCCCTTGGCCTGATGTTCGGTGATGAGGTCACTGAATGAGGCCATCATCCGGTAGCTATCAAAGAAGTCGCTTTCGCGATGGTTTGCAATGCCTCCGTCAATCCCGAAAGGGGAGAAGCCGATACCTCTGTGCGCTCCAATCAGATACACCGCATTCGCTGCTGAGGACCCGGACTCCGGGACAAAGATTGCGGTTTGCTTGCGGGCATAGCGGTCCAGAAAATCGCTGTAAGGCGCGTCATAAATGTCCGGTGAGTAAAAATCAATAGCAGGAGCACCGGCTCTCCAGATGTCATGAACCTGGGCAACGGGTCCTCCTGAAGGATAATCCCCTGGGACGATATCGCCTTCGTGCTGGAGGGCCACGTTAACGAAGGCGGGAATGGGATATACATCCTTGCCCGCCTGCGCAATCTGGTTGGTGAAGTTCGCATAATGCCAGGCCATGAAGAATTCACTGGTGGTAACATTCTTCCCGAAGACTTGCTCCCAGCTGCCCTTGGTGGCGTAGTCTGAGTTGCTCCACAACGCAAGCGTCTCAGGCAACAGGTCTTTTTTGTTCTTGATGAGGTAATTCATCAGGCTCTTGGGTACTTCTGAACGGAACAGCCCTTCGGCTACCGTGGAGAAGTCTCTTTCGAAGAACAGTCCCATCTCATTCTCAACCTGTACAAACAATACCGTGTTCTCTTCTGAGTCAATGTCTTTCAGGTGCTTCATCATGGCTACATAAGCCTTTTTGTCCGCTTCCCAGTTCTGCTCATAAAACACAGAGAGGCAAGGAACAGACAGCCCATCCTTTGTTTCGGCCCTGGGGAACCGTTTGTAGTCGGCACCTACCCATCCCGGGATGTAGCCGCTGCCCCCGTTCTTGAAACTTCCGAACCACAGGATGACGATTTTAAGCTTGTTGGCGCGTGCGTCTCTGATCATTGCATCCATCTGGGAAAAATCGAATTTCCCTTCTTCAGGTTCAATCTGTTCCCACGATACCACGGCCAGCACCGTGTTCAGGCCCGAACCGTTGAATGCCGGCCAGATGTCTTTCATGTACTCCGGGCTGGAGGAGCTGGAGTTGCGCAATTCGCCTCCCAGAACGAGGAAGGGTTTGCCTTTTACAATCAACTGAGAGGTGCCGCCCCGGATCTCCAGATGAGGTGGGGGGGTGCTTTGCGCATGTGCGACACTGCCAGCAGCCAGGAGCAGGCAGATGGCTATGAACCTCAGGATTGAGCTTTTCATAGTGCGGTAGTTTTGGTGTACTCGCTGAATATCTGCGGGTAGATCTTCATGTTTTCAGTAGTCTTGCCTTCCCGGTCGAACAAGTCTCCCCAGCCGGGTGAAGTAGCTTCCCAGATAAAGGTTCCATAACCCAGGCCATTGGGAATTTTGTGCACTATATCGTTCACCTCTTTCCGGAATTCTTTGTATTCCACCACAATGAGGGGTTTCTTATACCGTTCGGCAAGATTGTTCAGATTGAACTCAAGATCATTGAGGGTGCCATGATGTTCCGGATAGTAGGACTGCCCGATGATGTCGAACTTAACATCCCGGCTGATGATTTTGTCGAAGAAGGCCACCGATTCCGGATTTTGTCCGCCGCAAGCAATGTGCACCATGACGGCAATGTCTGGGTCAACGGCACGCACGGCTGCACTTGCGCAGCGCAGCAGCACACAAAAACTCTCCATCTCCTCTGTGGAGTTCACCTTCTTGGCTCCTTCCGGCAGTTTTCCCTGAGGCCAGATCATGCCGTTGTTGATTTCATTCCCAATCTGAACCATCTCGGGCCGCACACCTTCGGCGATAAAGCGTTTCAGAACGTCGCTTGTATAGTTGTACACCTGTCCTTCAAGCCCGGAGCCATTGTTTCGTGCCCAGGATGCCGGCTTGAATTGTTTCCCCGGGTCCGCCCATGTGTCGCTGTAGTGGAAGTCGAGCAGGAACTTCATCCCTGATGCCTTGATGCGTTTTGCCATCTCAAGGGTTTTCTCCAGCCCGCAGAATCCGTCCTTGGAGTATCCCCCCTCGGCGGCCGGGTCCACGAACAAACGCAACCGGATCCAGTTGAACTTGTTGTCTTTCAATATTTCCAGCACGTCTTTTTTCACGCCATTGTCCGAGTATGTCTTCCCTCTGGATTCTTCTTGCGGAACAAAGGAGATATCGGCACCAATAACTGGTTTCTCCATCTGAATGTTTCTAACAAACGGAGGTGCCACAGCAGGCTGGATGATGGATTTGGCGTATTGGGCGTAGAGGTTATCGTATATATCAAAGATCTCCTTTGAGGCTTGGCCGCCGCGGCCGAACAGCACCCGGGTAGGTTCCCAGGCCATGGTTCCGTAACCCAGATTGTTGGGTACTGAACGGACGATGTCGTTGATTATTTTGATGTTGTCTTTATTGGCTCCGTATTCGCATACGCACACGGGTTTGTTGTATCGTGCAGAGAGGTCATACAAATTGGTTTTCAAGTCATTGTAGGTTTCATGCCACTGTTCGTAATAGGATAGCCCGATGATGTCGAATTCGGCACCATATTTTTTCATCTTGTCCAGGAACTCCCGGCACAGGATGTTCTCCCCTCCAAGGGCAAGGTGAATCATCAATTTTGATTTGGGCAGAACCTCCCGACAGGCTTTCTGGCCTGCTTTGTACAGGCCCATAAGTGCAGCCCAGTTTGCTTCGGTGGCATTGTCCAGTACCCGTCCTTCGGGCCAAACCATGCCATGGCTTATTTCATTACCAATCTGGATAATATCGGGTGCGGCACCGGCTTCAACAAAGGTTTTCAGGGCCATCTTGGTATATTCATACAGTGCCGTTTCCAGGTCCTTGCCCGTTTTCCCCGCCCACGCCGAAGGCTTGTACTGTTTGTCGGGGTCGGCCCAGGTGTCGCTGTAATGGAAATCCAAGGTAAAGCCCATCCCGGCATCTTTCACCCGTTTGGCCATTTTCACGGTTGACTCAAGGCCACAGGCCCCATCTCTGGAGTATCCGTTTTCTGCCTCGGGATTCACAAAAAGACGCAACCGGATGTTGTTGATGTGGTGGCCAGCCATGATGGCGCAGATATCTTTCTGCTCGCCCTGAACGTCGATATACACACTTCCTCCGCGGGCTTCGTTCTGAGGCACAAAAGAGATATCCGCCCCAATGACAAAGGGAGCCGCTCCCTGGGTTTGAAAGCTCAGGGCGAATAAAGCGATAATCAACAGTCGGACATACGATGCGTATGACTGAAAGGCAGGGGTGTTGGATTTCATAGTTGGGATTTGTGATTGTTTTCTCATAGTAACGAGTGCAAAATTAGCCTTTGGCAGGAATGGCAACAGCACATTTTGGACAAAAACAAACACAAAATACAAAATACTCAGATTTTGATGGATAACTCCAGACGGCCGCCAAGACCCAGTTCGACAATTCGTTGGAGGGTCGAAATCCGTACCTCCTTCACATCGTTCTCAATCTTTGAGATGTACCCCTTATTGGTGCCACATCTCCTGGCAAGTTCTTCTTGCGTCATTCCCTTTTCAATCCTTGCCTGTTGGATAAGAAAGCCCAGCTTAAAGGCTTCATAGCCCTCCTCCAGGTTATCCCGTTTGGGCGTTCCAACTTTTCCATAGTGCTGTTCAACAAACTGGTCAAGAGACTTGAGGTTTTTGTTCGTTTTCATACTCTAATTTTATTTTAAGTGCTTTTTCGATTTCAGATCTCGGCGTTTTTTGCGTCTTTTTCTGAAACCCGGTTGTTAATACAACGATATTCTCCTGTGAGAAAAAAAACCGTAAAGAAGTCTTTGTACAAGAACACTGTTCGAATTCTTTCGTTTTTCATCCGATGCAAATGTATAAAAAGTTGTCCGATCGTGCAACATATTCTTGCGACAACATTGTTGGCAGATACATTGTTGCACAATAGGCCCAAAATTAGTAAATAATTGTATTTATAGTACTGTATTTATATGCTATTTTGTTTGGGCGTTATATCCGGCTATAATGTATTTCAATATTCAAGTTGTAGGCGCGGCTTGGGAGTTGCTATCATTATTTTTATAAATTTGTCCTCAATGCCATGGACGGATTTTGACTGTCTGTGGATGGCGCATGAGTATATCTATTTGAGCAGGTTCCCTTCATACATTCAGCTGGACGCGATGGACTGCGGTCCGACATGTCTGCGCATGATTGCCGCTTACTATGGCCGGAATTTCTCGTTGAAGACACTCAGAACCCGGAGTTTTATCACCCGTCAGGGCGTGTCCATGCTGGGCATCAGTGATGCGGCTGAGTCCGTTGGACTCCGTGCTACCGGGGTGCGTCTCTCATTTGAGCAGCTTCGCGACCAGGCCCGGCTTCCCTGCATTGTTCACTGGAAACAGAATCATTTTGCGGTGGTGTGGAAGATTCACAGCGACCGTTCGTGGTTTGGTAAGAGCCAGATTTGGGTGTATGTGGCCGACCCCGCCCGGGGGCATGTCCGCTACCGGGCAGAGGAGTTTCTCAAGGGCTGGATCAGCACCCGTAAGGATGGGGAGTGCCTGGGGCATTGTCTGTTGCTCGAACCCACCCCTGCTTTTTACCATCAGCAGAACGAACCCCGTAAGCAGGGTCAGTGGAATTTTCTTTGGTCCTACCTGAGGCCGTACAAGTCTCTGATGGTGCAACTGGCTCTGGGTTTCCTGGTCACCAGTGCCATGTCACTGGCTGTACCCTTTTTGACGCAGGCAATGGTGGATAAGGGGATTCACTACAAGGACCCTTCCCTGCTGGTGTTGATTCTGGTGGGTCAGTTGGCCCTCACGCTGGGCAGCGTTGCGGTAGGTTTTATCCGGGGCTGGCTGATGCTGCATTTGTCCACCCGCATCAATATTTCCATCGTTTCGGATTTTCTGGTTCGCCTCATGCGGCTCCCGATGCAGTTCTTCGACAGCAAAATGACCGGCGATTTGCTGCAGCGCATCGGGGACAACCGCCGCATTCAGGAGTTTCTGACCCACACGGCCCTCAATGTGGTATTTGCCGGTGTCAGTTTTGTGGTGTTCGGGTGCATCATCGCGTGGTACAGTTGGATCATCTTTGCCCTGTACATGGCCGGCAGTGCCTTGTATGTTTTGTGGATCAGTGTGTTCTTAAAATACCGCCGCGACCTGGACAACCGCCGTTTTGCAGAGTCCTCCGTTCATCAGAACAGCCTCATCCAGTTGATCACCGGTATGCCCGAGATCAAACTCAACCAATGCGAACAGGTCAGGCGCTGGGAATGGGAGCGCATCCAGGCTCAGTTGTTCCGGCTGGGTATGAAGGGCCTGATGGTGGGGCAGTATCAGACGGCCGGTGCGGCTCTAATCAACGGCATCAAGAATTTCACCGTGACCTATCTGGCAGCCAGAGCGGTGATTGACGGACAGATGACTCTTGGGATGATGCTCTCGGTTCAGTACATCATCGGGCAGCTCAACGGGCCGGTGGATTCGATGATTGGTTTTATGCAGAACTGGCAGGACGCCCGGCTGAGTCTGGAACGTCTCAATGAAGTGGGCGATCAGGAGGCCGAAGGCGCAGCCATCCCTGCTGAGTCACCCGAGGTGCCTCTTTGTCAGGACATCGTGCTGCGGAATGTGTCCTTTCAATACGAGGGCCCGCGCTCACCCTACGCCCTGCATGAGGTGAGTATGTGCATCCGGGCCCGCAAAGTGACGGCTGTCGTGGGGGCCAGCGGCAGTGGCAAGACCACCCTGCTCAAATTGCTGCTGGGCTTCTACACCGGTTATTCCGGAGAAATTCTTGCCGGCGATGTGCCCTTGTCGGCGTTGCATCCCAGGGCCTGGCGGCAGCACACTGGGGCCGTACTTCAGGATGGTTTCCTGTTTTATGACACCATTGCCCGGAATATTGCAGTCAGTTCCGAAGAGGTGGATGAGGCTCGTTTGCTCCGGGCTGCAGAAGTGGCGCAAATCCGGGAGTACATTGGAAGCCTGCCCATGGGATTTAACACCCGGATTGGGAGTGCCGGGCGGGGCATCAGTCAGGGACAGCGGCAGCGGATTCTGATTGCCCGGGTGGTGTACAAGGATCCGGAGTATGTTTTTCTGGACGAAGCCACCAATGCGCTGGATGCCCGTAATGAGCGGATGGTGATGGAGGGCCTTCAGGAATTCTTCAAAAACCGGACTGTGCTTGTGGCTGCCCACCGTCTGAGTACCGTACGACAGGCGGACCACATTGTGGTGCTGGACGAAGGGCGGCTGGTGGAACAGGGGAGGCATGAGGAACTGGTCCGTCTTGGAGGCACCTATTACGGACTGGTGAAAAATCAACTGGAACTGGGAACCTGATGGAAGAGAAAAACATATTGTCGGAAGCCGGCGAGATGGAACTCGTCAGTGGGGAAGCCCGGGAGATCATCGGGCGGATTCCCCCGTGGATGGTACGGTGGGGCATCACAGTGATATGCCTCATTCTGGTTGGATTTGTCCTGTTTGCTGCCTGGTTTCGCTATCCCGACGAGCAGATTGCCACGGCAGTAGTGCGTTTGGAAGCCGTTCCCGGGGTGTCTGCATCCACCGGTGCCGAGGTATCTGGTTCGCTGGTTGTAACCCGGGATTCTGTTGCACGGTTGCAGTACTGGGTTCAGGCAGACCTCTCTCCCTCGGTGGCGGTTCAGGTGCAGCCCGGACAGAAGGTGTTGGTACGTCTGGATGCCTATCCGGCTGAGGCCTTCGGGGTGTTGGAAGGCCGGCTGGACTCGGTGAGCTATGTGCCTGTTCCGCTGGAGCCGCAGATGGCCTATCCGGCTCGGGTGTCGCTGGAGCGTGGACTGGTCACTTCCTTTGGAATTGCACTGCCCTCTGATATTGAGCTGCACGGTAACGCACATATACTGGGGACAGAACGCAGTTTACTGGAACGATTTCTGAAATCCGCCTATGGGAAAAGATAAGATCAGAATATTCGACTATTGCTGGCATCCCGCCCATCAATGGGATTTGGTGCAGGCCTTGAAGGAAGATTGTACCTTCACTTATGGCCTGAATGTCAAACGGCACTGGGATGCCTCATCCAGACCCCTCCCCGGGGAGGTGCGTTTTGTGACGCATTACGAGCCCGGGGCTTATGATGTGGCCATACTCCATATTGACCAGCAGGTAGTTGAGCCCTTCCATCAAAAACGGATGGTGTATGAGCAGTTCAACAGCGTCATCACCGATATTCCCAAAATCGTCATCAATCATGCGACTCCCGTGAATCCCGAGGGTTTTGGGCCGGAGTGTAGTCTGAGCCTCCAGGAGATGGAGCACAGGTGCGTAGAGGGAGTCCGCTCCCTGGTGGGAGAGAACCTGATGGTGGTGAATTCCTATGCTGCCGCCGGCCCTTCGGAGTGGGGTTTTGGATACCCCATTGTGCATGGGATGGATCCTGCGGAGTGGTATGATCTGCCCAAGGAGCCCAGGGTGTTCACAGCCCTCTCCCCCCGGGGGCTGGACACCTACTACAACCGGGATACCATGATCCGGGCTTCGGATATTCTGTTCGATGAATATGGCTACGTGCTTTGCTATGCCCGCCTCAATGTGGATTTCGGGGATAATCCTGAGGCATACAAACACTATCTGGGCAAGTCCCTGGTGTATCTCGACACCTCCGTGCGTACCCCTATGAACCGTGCCAGAACTGAGGCTTTTCTTTCCGGATGCTGTGTGGTGCAGGTGGAAGGTGCTCATGACCTGGAACGTTGGGCAGTGCCGGGCGAGAACATCATCCTGGTGCCCGATGATCCAGCTGTGATTGCCCGTACGATAGCTGGTTTGCTCGAGGAGCGCTACACCGAAGCCCTTTCGGTTGGCCAGCGTGGCAGAGAAATGGCACTCAGGGAATTCTCCCGCGAACGCTATCGCGCCGACTGGCTGCGTTTACTCCAACAGGTCATGTCTCAAAAAATCACATCATGAGTTCCTCCTTTGTCACCGGGATTATCCCGTTCACCTACTTCGTCACCGAGCAGAAACCGGTGGGCTCCACCGCTCTGAGGGTGGACAACCTCACGGCCTGTGCGCCCGATTTCCGTAAGTGGGTACATGGAGCGAAGTACGATGCCCTGATATTTCAAAAGGCCTACTGGAAAGAAATGATGGAGTTGTTTCAAGGGCCCAAGATTCTGGACTTGTGTGACCCCGACTGGTTGCGCGAGAGCATTGATATCATCGAGCTGGGCAGCCTGGTGCATGCCGTCACCTGCTCCAGCCGGCCCCTCACGGAGCTCATGCAGGGTTATTTTCCCGGCAAACCGGTGGTGTATGTGCCCGACCGGTTGCTTCCATCGGCCTTTCCTCCTCCCAGAGGGCCCCACAGTGGACCTGCGCGCAAAGCGGTTTGGTTCGGATTTATCCACAATGCCTGTGCGTCCCTTCCCTCCCTGGTGCCGGCCCTCAAGGCTCATTGTATGGAACTCACCATCCTCTCCAATGAACCCTATCCCGAAGAGGATGAGGTGGCGGCACTCCGGCCTGATTTTATCCGGTACGATCCGGCCACAGCCTACACCCGCATCCGGGACTTCGATGTGGTGCTGAACCCCCGTTCCCAGCGGGCGTTCTTCAAATACAAGTCGCTCAACAAATCGCTTATTGCCTGGCAGTTGGGGCTTCCGGTAGCCGTCACTCCTAACGATTTGGACCGTTTGGCCGACCCGGAGGTGCGGAATCGTGAAGTTCAGGCGCAGCAGGCCCTGATCGCCCGGGAGTATCATATTGAGCAGTCGGCGGCCCAGTACCGTGAGCTCCTGCAGTCCCTGCGCCATAACCTTTGATCTCCAGTTTATGAGCAGAACCTCCAAAAAGAACCGCGGGGTGTGCCTCGTTGCCATCGTCAAGGATGAAGAGCCTTTCCTGGACGAATGGCTGGTGTACCACCGGATGCTGGGGGTGGACCATTTCTTTATTTATGACGACCATCCGGCTTATCCCATGGAGGCTTTTCTCAAGCCCCACCGGGAATACGTCACGGTAGTGCCCTGGTTTGGCCAGGATGCGCTTTTGCCGGGCCGGACGACCCAGACCAAGGCTTATGTGCATGCGGTGGTGCGGTATGTGCATCAGTACTCCTGGGTAGGTTTTCTGGATGTGGATGAGTTTGTGGTGCTCCGTCAGGATGAGCGTTTGCACGGGTTCCTCGACAGTTTCCCCGATGCCGCGGCTGTGTCCCTCAACTGGCATGTGTTTGGGCACTGTGGATACTACGACAATCCCCCGGGGCTCATTACGGCTTCTCTGATTCGCCGGATGAGCCAGCCCAGCGAGCAAGTAAAAACCTTCACCCGGCCCGGGCAGATTGCAGGGATTTCATCGCCGCACTACTGTGAACTGGAGTCCGGGGGGCGGGTGGATGCCAACGGCCGCAGGTTTGCCACGGCACTCTATCCCGAGCGTACCCAGCGTGCCCACATCAACCACTACCAGTGTCGTTCCTTCAGAAACTGGATGGGCAGGGTGGAGCGGGGAGACGTTACAGTTCCTCCCGGAGCGACTCCGGAGCATGACCGCTGGCGGTGGGACCCGGAGGCTTGTCTGCGGCAATTCGTCATGACGGTTGCGAAGGACAAGAACGAGTATGTAGATGAGTTCATGTTCCGCTATCAGGCCGACATCCTCCAACAGACAGCCCTGCTGGGAAGAGAGGGCACCGGGCTACATTAGGGCTTCCCTCTGCATTGAGATTCCTGCACTGCAATAGGGCTTTGGCGTTTCGTCAGGGTAACCGGGCCCCCAGCTGGCTCCGCAGGTGGCGGCATTCCTGAACCCGTTGTTCCAGATAGTCTTTGAAACGAAGCATCCAGAGGTCTTCGTATTCGTTGTGGTCCAGGGCCACCGTGCCCACAAACTTCTGCAGGCATTGTTCCGGGTGCAGCTTCCAGTGCCATTCCACATTTGTGAGGCTGTATCCTGCATTGCCCCTTTCAGGGCGGCGCATCCAGCGTTGAAAGGAGCGGCAGTGGTAGTGGTTGATGTGTGCCCGCTCAGTCTTTCCCAGATATAAATCCTCAAAGCAAAAGGGCCTCAGGTTGGCATCCAGCCAGAGGCCTTTCCTGAGCCGGCAGTGGTGCGGGGTGACAATGCTTTCAATGGCGCTGACCCGGGCGATGGTCTTGACATTGCGGCTGGCCTGATACTTTCTTCGGGTAAGGGAGGCGGTCACCAGCCCTTCGGGATCGCTGAAATATCCGTTGTGCCCAAAGAGGTACCAGTTGAGGGAAACCGCCGACACACCCGGGTATTCGGCCAAAAACGCTCCCAGATGGTCGTGGTGCCGCAGGACAATAAATTCATCTCCGTCCAGAAAAGCGGCCCAGGTGTATGCAGCTGCCTGGTTGCGCACAGCATGCTCATAGGCCTTGGTCTGAGAGCTCACCCCTTGCAGTTCCCGGTCCATGCCGTGCCAGGGCACAACAGTGACATAGGGATCGTGGCATCTGAGGAACTCCTTCAAGGGCAGGGCAGGATGGTCGTCATACAGAATAAAATGGTCCACCCCCAGCATCCGGTGGTACACCAGCCATTCATCCAGGAAGGGCTCCTCATCCTTGAGGATGGCTACCAGACATATCGTGTCGTCCTTACGCTTCATAGTTCCAGAGGCTTAAAGGAAACAACTGAAGAAAGCCGGCTCCAGCCAGATTATTAGTGTACAGCCGTTTCAGTCCGTGTAGGGCCAGGGATGCTGGTTTCCGGGGTGCAGCAGGAAGGCAAGCGTACGCCGGCTCCGGACCAGAAGCAGAAACTGCCAGCCCCGGCCTGGAAGTGTATTGGCGGGCAAGATAATGGGCAAACAGATCATCATTGGGCCCGGAGTATTTTTCGTAAAGGGTTTCCGAGGTTCCTGGTGCCCCGATGGTTGCCGGATTACAGAGGTCTTCGGGGGTTCCGGGATGGTCCAGGGCCTCCGTTCCGGGGGTGCAGCAATCATCGGCTACCGGGCCGATAAGGCTCTGGGCTCGGTGCAGCACTGCCTGCACGGCCAGCAGGGAGAACTGTCGGGGATAGGCCCTGAAGCGAAGGCAATCGCTTACAACGCGGAGCAGTTGCTCCCGGTAGAGATGTATCAGTTCTTCCGTCCGGCTTGACACATCCAGAGGATGCACATCGCACAAAAGATCCAGAGTGTCGCTCAGAGTGCCCACGTTCAGGTAGGGTTGCCCTAATCCCTGCAGCAGAGACTGCAAGGCTTGCTTTGCGGTGTGGGTACAAGAGCTATCCGGGGTGCAGCTCAGCCTGAGCACAAAGTAACGTCCCAGCCCAGCCAGTCCCTCCATCAACTCAGCCTCGGCAGAAGTAAAATGCGGGATGGAGGATGCCAGACCTTTGTCTAGATGTTCAAAAAAGTCCAGATTTTCCAATTCCAGGAGCCCCTGCGCACGCATCCACAACAGCCCGGAACCCATTCCCGCGGCTCCGTGGGCATACCCCCAGGGGATGTCTGCCACTGGCGCATCAATCATCTGTCCAACGACAAGATTGGCTGCCTCTTCCCCCGAAGGGTCCGGGAAGGCTCGGGCATAGAGAAACAGGAAACTGGCGATGCCCACGCCTTCCAGAACGCCCACCCCGGGAGGTTCCTTCAAGGGAGCCTTCAGTACCTGCACTATTTGCTGCCATTCCGGGCCTGAAACCGCAAGTTTGGCCGGACTTAGAGACGCATCCATAAGCGGGCGGGTGTCCTGGGGTTAATGCTCACCTCCTGATAATGAGCCCGGAGCAGGGCCAGGCTGGCGGGGCTCTGGGCCTGAGCCTCGCGGGTGTGTCCGTTGAGACTGAAATAGGTCTCGTCCCCGAAGGGGTAGCGCGAGGTGTAGATCATGGAAACCCGATGCTCCACGCAACACTGCAGCATGAGCAATGGATCCTTAAGATGTTCCAGAACCTCCCCGAAGACGGCCAGGTCTATGCTTTGGGTCAGGGTACGGTAATCCACCGGGGCCGGGATGGCGTGGTAGGGAATTCCGGCCCGGCTCAGCCGGAAACTTGCGAAAGACAAGAATTCAGGGAAGTCGCACAGGGTGACCTCGGCTCCCGCCATGCCAAAGAAGTATCCGTGGTCGGCAACGGAGCAACCAAAATCCAGCACCCGGGCCCCCCGGAGCTCTTCGGGATTGTCAAGGGCTTCCAGAATCAGGTGGCAGTCTTCGTACCGGTTGTACTCAAAGAAAGTCCGGTATAGATATCGGTTGAGGCCTCTTTCCTGGAGTATCCTGGCCCGCTCCTCAGCTGGGGCCAGAATCAGTTGGTCCACAAAATCAAGGGTCAGGCCATAATATTCGGCAAAAATCCGCTCCCGGTATCGCAGGTCGCGCACGGCCGATGTGTGAAGCTGTTTTTGCAGCGCACGATGACGCATCACATTTCGGAACTCTGCCGAAACGGGCCGGGGAGGATTGGATGCTGGAAGCTCGGACATACTCAATGGTTATGACTCGAATAAGGGTGATAGCTGGCGCATCAGGCCGATAGCAAGGAACAGTATGACAACCACCAGCAGGCGCGAGTGCCGGATGGCCACCATTCGCTGCGGATCTTTGACCAGGCAGACAATCAAGCGGATAACCGCTACAGCAAGCAATACAGACAGAAAAATAGTGACGAACCAATCCCAGGAATCCATGCAGTGAAGTATTAAGCTATGTCCAAAGATACATTTTTCTTCAAACTAAGTAATTCCTGATACAGCCTCAGATAGGCGGCACCCATGTGTCGGGCGGTGAACGTTTCGGACAGGGAGGGCGTCCTGAGGGTATTGTGGGGGGGTGCGGTGTCCGGAGAAGGAGCGTGTTTCCCGGAAGCTCTGTCGGTAGCTCCGGGAACCGTGTGGCTCAGAATTTCTTCCAGGGCGGAGGATAGCAGGTCCACATCGATGGCTGGGGTGCCGTCGCCCGAAATCCGGATGGGAATGAAGCGGCATTCATCGGGGCCAAACATCTCCGTTGGGCCGTCTATCTGCGAAACAATCAGCGGAATGCGGTGCCGGGCCATCTCCAGGAGCGTGTAGGGGCACTGCTCAAACAGGGAGGGGAGTATGCCCACATCGGCAATCTGGAAATAGTCATCCAATTCTTCGGCAGGGATAAAGCCGGTAAAGCACAGCCGCCCTTTCATGCGATGGACGCGACTCAGGCATCCTAAAAACTGTCCCTCTCCGACCAGTACCAGCCTCACGTTCATATGGGAGGCGCATATTCTGCTAAAAGCCTCTGCCAGAGCAAACACGCCCTTTTGCTCATCAATCCGGCCCACATACAGGATGATTCGTTCCTCGGCTCCGAACCCCAGTCTGAGTTTGAGCTCTTGCCTTTCCGCCACGGACAGGGGTGGCTTCTGTGCCGGTGCGATGCCGTTTGGGATGAAGGTTATTTTTTCCCCTGCGATTCCGTAGTAGTCCGTCAGGAATGGCTTCATAAACCGGGCCACCGTGACAATTCGGTCGCATTCCTGATAGAACTGCCGTTCCAGCGAAAGGGTGTACTCCTCGTTGGTGCGGGGCTCAAGCACGTTCAGGCCCTGAAGCTTTGCGCTGTTCCCCTCAAATAAGGTCTGCCAGGCGGCAATATGAACCACGCCCACCGAAGCGCCTTCGGAGTGCTGAGCTCTGAGCTGCTGCATCAGGGGCAGCGCGAGGGCACTATTGAAGTTAAAAATCTTGGGGCCTTCCTGCGCAAGCCAGGGTTCCAGGATGCGGACGAGGGCTGCAGCATAGCGTTTGTCTGCTGCTTCCCCCGGTTCAAATGGCTGGTTGGGGGCGGGAACCGACAGCATGGTTTGCCTGTCGGAGATTCTTTGTTCGGTTAGCTCTGCCACATCCCCGCACATATAGGAAACCACAAATACCTCGATGCCGGGATGCGTCAGCAGGGCTTCGGTGAGTGTCCGGAGGTAGGTCCCAATCCCATAGTGCATCCCCCGGGCATTGGAGCGAAAAAGAAACAGACGCATCATGGCACAAGGTATTGAGATTTCAGGCGCTCGTACAGAGAGCCCTCAGGGAATACCCCGGATTTGTCCAGCCCCCGGCGGCGCCACAATTCGTTGTAGCAGTGCAGGGCACGGGCTTCTTCCGGGAGGGGATAGCCCTCGGGGGAAATCAGCCTGTCGAGTTCCGTGCCGGAAACCGGGCAAAAGATCTGAGGAAGCTGAATGAACTGCTCCAAGCCGTTGCGGAAGATCATTCGGGAAATCAGGTTCACCCCCAGTTCTCCCCAGTGCAGGTGCTCGTGGCCGCGCCAGGCCATGAAGTCCAGGCAGTCTTTCAGGAAGGGAGCCCCGGGCGTACTCTTGATATAGGTGGTATTCACCAGGATGCGTGCCCCCATGGTTTCGGAAGAGAAGACAAAGGGTTCCGGAAAGTCAAAGGGGCGCAGACACACGGTGTCCATATCTACCCACCAGCCTCCCTTTAGGTACAGCAGGGTGTACCGGAACCGGTTCGAGAAGTTCACAAAGCCGCCGAACTCATCCACAAAGGCCTCTGAGAAGGGAATGATCTCTGAGGCATCCCGCAAGGTAATGCCCCTGGGAAGGGAGGAAGGGGCCTGATAGACATACAGATGCACATCATGGCCGTGTGCCAGATAGGAGCGCAGGCACATCTGTTCCATCACCGTCAGGGACGGGCCGTGCCAGAAGCTTTGTATGGGGGATGCAGATGTCATTGGATGTGGTCAGGAGGTAAGTAATTCGGTCCACTCCGGGGAGCAGGCCCCCGAGAGGGTCAGCAGGGCCATGCCCGCTCCGGCGTATCCTTGGGCCAGGCCCATCTCAGGGATGCCCCGGGGGGCAGCCACAGGAATTCCGGCCAGGGCTCCGGGGGCCTCGGACAGAGCTTGCTCCAGCCAAGAAGCCGATTTCCGGTCATAGCCCGCACCGGGAACCTCCCGGTGGAGCAGGTGACAGGTCAGCGCGGTGCGCAACGCCCCGGCCTGCAGTCCTTGCCCGGACGATGCAGGGGAAGTTTGCTCTGAGCCAAAACGCTCCAGAACCCAGCTGGCTGTGCCGGCGAGTTCTGTAAGCCCTGTTTTGCGTGCGGCTCTGAGCAGGGACAGGGACATCTCCGAAGGACAAAAATGATCCGGAAATTTTCCAAAGAAGGCATCTTCGCGCAGCATGGTCTCCATCCGGTCGGCAGCATACAGCAGATAATGACGGGCCTTGCCGGCGTTGACGTTCAAGGTGTATGCGGAGGCGAGCACATCCAGCACCCCCGAGAGGACGGGATAGGAGCTGAAGGATTTGTCGAGCAGGTCAACGGTTCGGGAGAGGGCCTCTTCCATCTTCCTGGCGGCGAAATACCGGCCCAGTCCGGGGATGCCACAGTCGGTCCACAATAATTCCGGGGTGTGGTGTATCAGGTGATGGTACACCTTTTCGTCCACGGCAGAGAGTACGGATCCGGATTCCGGTTCGATGAACTGTTCCCGGATGAGGTATTCCACGGCTGTTCCAAACCCCGCCAGGCCTTCGGCATAATCCACAGGCGAGCCCTGGTCTGTCTGGGAGAGAATATCTTCCATGAGTTCTGACGCTGCTGCAGCAAACGCTTCCCTGCCCGAAAACCGGCCGTAGTGGAACAGAAACAGTGCAATGCCCATTTTTCCCCGCAGCAGGCCCGGGCTTTGCACAAAACCGCCATTCACCAGCAGCACATGGGCCACCCGGGACAATACGGAGGAAATATCAGGCACGGACATCTGAGCGGTGAAATATTTATCTCCAAAGATACATTTATTTGGAATATTGCCCTAATTTTGGGTGTATGCCAACTGTGCGATTTCTTTAGTTCCGTATGAATAGTTTTTTGTTCCCATGAGGACCCCGTTTGTGCAGCGCCGAAAGTGGAGCTGGCGGGCCAGTTGTGGCCTAATCCTGCTGCTGTTGGGAATGTTTTTTTTCTGGGCTTATTCCGGGGTTTTGTGGCATTCCCTGACTGGCCTTCCTTTCCTGATTGCCCTGCTCTGGGTTTTCAGGCCCCCCTCTCTGCTTTTACGGGCGCTGCATGCTGTTGCCCTGGTTGTGATTGGGCTGGTTGGCTGTATATTCCTGGGACAGTGGCTCAGGTACTATGTGGTGCAGGTGTATCATGTGCCCACCAGTTCCATGGAACGGACCATCCTGCCGGGTGACCGGGTGCTGGTGTATAAGACGGGACATCATCAGGGCCGTTCCTCTTTCTTTGCGCAGCATGCATCTGGTGTCCTGACCGGGGTACAGCGGGGGGATGTGGTGGCTTTCTTTCGGTCGGACACCCTGCAGGATGCCCTCGAAACTTCTGGGAAACCCTATATCAAGCGGTGTGTGGCATTGCCCGGGGATGAGATTCAGTTGGCGGGTTCGGTGCTGTATGTGAACGGCCTCGCAGAACTTCCACCCACGCAGGCCATATACAGGTTTCAGTTTGAATTCGCGGATTCGGCAACCATGTTCGCCGTGGGGGCCAGCCTGCCGTTCCCAGTGCACTATGCGCCCTCCCGCCCGATGTTTGGGTGTTATATCTCCCAGGCCCGGGCCGATTCGCTGGGCAGGGATGTCCGGGTGCAATCCTATTACCGCTCCTTCAACCGGCATTCTGCCCCTGCGGAGGTGTTCCCGCATTCGGAGCGATTTGCCTGGAATACCAATATTTTTGGCCCCCTCCGGGTGCCGGCGCATGGCGACAGTATCCTGCTTACACCGGACCGGGCCACTTTGTACCATTCGGTCATGCTTGAGGAGGGGCATCAGGTGGAGATCAGGGGGGACTCTGTGCTGGTGGATGGGAGCCCGGAGTCATACTATGTGTTCGCCGGGGATTATTATTTCATGATGGGAGACAACCGCATGAACTCCAGGGATTCCCGGATTTTTGGTTTTGTGCCCCGGGACCATATCATTGGGGTGGTGCCGGTAGTGCTGTATTCTGTTTCCCGGGACCACTCCGGGGCGGGCTCCGGATTCCGCTGGAACCGGATATTCAGGAGTGTGCGATGAGAGAATACTGACGGTGTATGCATGAATGGTGGGCAATAGATCAACCGATGTTGAGATGAAAGGTGGATATGGATATCGTAAGCTGTTGCATCACGTCTTCCTCGCTCTGGCTGTGGGAGGGTGCTTTGTGCTGCTTCTGGCTGTGGTGTCCCGGGAGCGGGAATCGCAGTCAGTAGATTCCTTCTTCAGGTATTATGGCATCCTGGCCGGGGTTGTGGCCAGTGTGCTGCTGCATTCTTTGTTCAGCCCGGTACGCTTTCGTTTTACGTTTGCGGATGCTCTGGTACTTGGCTTCCTGTTATGGAGCCTGGTGCTGTGCCTCTGGAAAGAGCCTTTGGCGGAGAGCTGCGCAGGAATGTTGTTCCTGCCGGGGGTAGCCTATCTGTGCTTTCGCCGGGCGCTTGAGTCCCACCGCAGGGCCTCGCTTGCCCTCTGTGTGGCCGTGGTGATCACGGGCCTTGCCGAAGCCGTGCTGGGCCTTTGCCAGTTGTATGGCTATGCGGCCCCGGGACACATGCTGTTCCGGATCACCGGGACTTTTTTCAATCCGGGTCCGTTTTCAGGGTATCTGGCCCTTGTGTTTCCTCTGGCCTTGTTCCTGGCCCTGAAGTATCAGGGATGTCTGCGGCCCCGGCGGCATCCTGCCGGATGGGTGCTTTCCCTGGTTTCCTGGGTTTCCCTGCTTGCGGTTTGCCTCATTGTGATGGTGTTGCCTGCCGGGATGAGCCGTTCGGGATGGCTGGGGGCCTTCGCAGGGGGCGTCTGGGTTTTGGGGGCTCATTATCGTTGGCGGGAACATCTGTGGGCCCTCTATCATCGTTCCCGGAGGCTGTTCTTTGTGCTGTTGGGTGGCGCGCTCCTGTTGCTGGGGCTGGCCGGATGGGGCATGTATGCCCTCAAACCGGATTCTGCCGATGGCCGGTTGCTGACCTGGAAGGTGTCATCGCAGGTGGTAGGGCAGCATCCGCTCACCGGGGTTGGCCCCGGGCATTTCTCCGGAGCCTATGGGGCGGCCCAGGCTGCCTATTTTGCCACTGGAGGTACGGAGCGGGAGCGGTGGGTGGCGGGCACCCCTGAGTACGCGTTCAATGAGTATGTTCAGGTGGCTGTTGAGACGGGCATTCCGGGGCTGTTTTTGTTCCTGCTGGCTCTCTTTTTGGGGCTTTGGCGGCTCCGGCACTCTGCAGGACTTTTTGGAGTGCTGTTGTCTCTGACGGTGTTTGCGGGCACTTCCTATCCCCTGAGCATCCTGCCCTTCATGATTGTGCTGGTGTTTGTCCTGGCCCATGCCGGTGCGGGCAGGCGTGGCTTTGCGGTGCCACGACCGTTCACCTCTGTGGGGCTGTTGCTATTGCTGGTGCTCTTGGTTTGGGGGTGGCAACGCCGGGAAGCGGTACGGGAGGCGCAGCAGGACTGGAGAGAAGTGTCCGGCTCAGGAGTGCTCACAGCCTATGACGGGCTTTATCCCCTTTTGCACGATGATGTATTCTTCCTCTTTGACTACGGCAGGCTTTTGGCTGGGAGTGACTCGCTCGCCAGGAGCAATGAGGTGTTTGAACGTGCTCTGGCGTTCCGGGGAGATCCCATGTTATGCAATTTGATGGGGAAAAACTTTATGGAGGCGAAACGCTATTCTGAGGCCGAATGCTGGTTTGAGAAAGCTGCCTGTATGGCTCCCGGCCGCTTGTATCCCCACTACCTTCTGGCCCGGATGTATGCCCGCACCGGCCAAAGAGAAAAAGCCCTGAGCAAGGCCGAGCTTATTCTCGCCACCCAGCCCAAAATCCCCTCCACTGCCACCCGTGAGATGCAGGATGAGATGCAGGTATTGAGGGATTCCCTCAGGCATGCAGAGGTGAGATAGATACTACTGAAAAAATTAAAGCCGACCCGGGAAACCGGGTCGGCTTTAAAAGGTCGGCGACTCATTCTAGTTCTTAACTTCAAACTCGTAGGTGCCGGATTTCAGCTCTGCTTTTACCTTGCCTTCGGCGAAGCTCATGCGGCCCACTCCTTCCTTGCCGGTGAGTACAGTGACATTCTTCACCGATGGGGCAACCAGGTTCAGAGAAGCTGTGGTGTTGCCCGGGATGGTGACCCGGTACACATAACCGTTTGCGGTCTTTTCCCAGCCACTTGAGATTTTTCCGTAGGGCGACTCAAAATACCCTTTGGCAAACTTCAACTCGCCTTTGAAATCAATAGCAGGTTGGAGGATGATGTGTTTGTATCCCGGACGGTTTTCGTCGCGCTGGATGCCCAGTGAGTGGGCAAACATCCATTCCCCGATGGCCCCGTAGGCGTAGTGGTTGAATGAGTTCATGTCCACCGGGCCGAAGCCCCGCTCAATGGTGTAGGAGTTCCAGCGTTCCCACATGGTGGTTCCGCCTTGTTTCACGGGATAAAGCCATGAAGGATACGCCTCCTGTTGGAACAGGGTATAGGCTACATCGGAATACCCGTTTTCAGAGAGCATCGGGTTCAGGTATGGCGTGCCGATGAATCCGGTGGTGAGGGTGTTGTTGTGTTCCCGGATGTCCTTGACCAGATTCTCCACAGCCAGTGCTTTGTGTTTATCGTCAAACAAATCGGCTTGCAGAGGCACCACATAGGAGGTCTGGGTGTCCACGGGCCGGACTGTGGGGGCAGGGGGGGTTGTGGGGGCAGCAGG
>DFUR01000018.1 GCA_002380425.1 Bacteroidales bacterium UBA4181 | reverse complement strand
GTGCAAAGAAATGCAATTCCGGACAATATTCAAACAAATTTAATCAAGTTTTGGTTTGCATGTCAAAAAAAAAGGTTTTTTTTACCATTCCGTCGGGGTGGGGTGGTAGGTTTTCTCCATCTTTTTAAGTTTCTGTTTGTTAGTTAATTCCATTTATATTGTTGCATGCCAAATATAGTCATTCTTGCTTCCGGTTCCGGTTCCAATGCCCAGCGAATTGCTGAATTCTTTTCCGGGGACGACCGGGTGCACATCCCTCTGATTCTTTCCAATAACCCCCGGGCTTATGTGCTGGAACGGGCTCAATCACTGGGTATCCCTGCACGTGTTTTTTCCCGTGAGGAGTTTTACGCCCCCGGGAGCATTGTTTCCTTGTTACAGGAGCAGAACGCTGACTGGATTGTGCTGGCGGGCTTTCTGTGGAAGGTGCCCGATGCACTTCTTCGGGCCTTCCCGGGACGAATAATCAATATTCACCCGGCACTTTTGCCCGATTACGGGGGCAAGGGGATGTATGGCCATCATGTGCACGAGGCGGTGCTGCGCGATGGCCGCCCCCAGTCGGGGATTACCATTCACTACGTAAATGAACAATACGATGCTGGTGAGGTGATTCTTCAGGCCCGTTGTCCTGTGCTTCCCTCTGATACCCCGGATTCCCTGGCTGCGCGGGTCCATACTCTGGAGTACGCCTTCTACCCGGTGGCCCTGCAGTGGTGTTTCTTCGGGAGCAATCAGTCCTGAACCGCTTATTCAATACCCTTGGCCGGGAACAGCAGAAACCCCAGGTTGAACTGGTAGTACCAGCGAGGGTGTTCTCTTTGGTAATAATGTACGGCCAGGCTGAGCGGCCCCAGCGGACTTTGCCACACAAATGCCCCGTACCCGTTGAAGTGGGTTTGATGCCAGCGTTCGGAGTACACGGCCTCTCCTGACATGCCTTGACGGATGGTCCGGTAGGGCTGCATCACGAAGCCTCCAGCCTGCAAAGTGGTACGCGTCCCCAGCCGGTACACTGGAATCAGGCCGAATCCCACCCAGCTCTCGGCCCGGAGCGATTCCAGAAATAAGGTTTCACTGTGGGCTGTGGGGCTGAACCCGGGTAGGGTAGCCATCATGGAGTAGTAGTCCGGGAATGCTTTGCGCTCCGTGAGGGCTCCTTCAATGTGAAATCCCAAGGCCCATCTTTTGCTCCATTGCCTGAACTGGCTTTCCTGATATTGGAAGCTGACGCGCTCTATCGGACGCTTCCATCCCTGTGCTCCCGGAGCTGGCCGGGAACCGGATTTTTGTTTCAGGTCGCCGCGCAGGAACTGCAACTGAAAGTGCCTTGATTTCCCTTGGTCGGGATATTGTTTGTAGTTGAGCGTATTCTTGCGCAATTCCAGAGAGAATGCCTGGTAGTCCAGTTTGGATTGTTCCGGCACTATGTCGTAGGCATAGGTGCGGCCCTGGTAGTACCGGCTTTCCTGTCTGCCGGCGGTCATACCCAGAACCAGAGCATTATTTCTTCTGAAAGGCCATCCTAAGTGCAGGTGAAGATGGGCGTCACGGATTTTCATAAAGGTGAGTTGCGCCTGTTCAAAGAATAAATCGGCATTGGGCCTGAAGTAGTCATAGTCGCCCCAGGCTCCGGCGATTTCGTAGAACAGGTTGAGCCGGTCCGGGTAGTCCTGGCGAATGCCCAACCGAACGCCGGAATAAAGCCTCCCCAGATAAAAATCAGCATAGGTTCGGGTGAGTACCTTACCCCAGCCGTGATAGGCTAAGCCGAGATATCCCTGATTGGCAAAAGAGGAGGAGATATTTCCGCCCAGGCTGACCCTGAAACGGGGGGTGCGTGAGGCAGCAACCTCCAGAGTGAAGTCACCTGTGCTGCTGTCTTCCCGGGCCAGCGGGAAGAAACTCCTCACATTGCCAGTGCCAACCACCTTGTAATAGCGTTTCTTGATTTCCTCCAGAGACATCTGTGGCGGTGCGTCTTCGAGCATCATTCGGGCGATGTAGTCCTTTTGGTCGGGGGTAATCTCGCCTGAGACCCGGATATTGCTGAATTTGAGTTCGGGAAGGGCTGCACGGTAGGCCGCCCTCCTCCGGCCAAGCTGTTCGGGAGAGACCCGTCTGGAGACTCTTTGGCGGATAGAGTCAATGATATCCAGAGTTTTGAGATACCCTTGCTCCGAGATTTCCCGGCTGCGGGGGTAGTCGAGTAAACCAACATCGTCGAATGCGGTGGAGATGACGATGCCTTTTTCTGCGGGCAGATCAAAATTGGTGGGCAGCATCACCAGATTTTCGAGCAGAGAGGTGATATCGTCCTCACTGGCAGGAGGAGAGTTGCCGACACATTTACTCCCGATAATCAGATCGGGATGAAAGTCTTCCTCCATCACATCCCAGGGGAAGTTGTTGTACATGCCTCCATCGAACAGCAGGGTAGAGTCTATGGAGATGGGCCGGAAAAAACCAGGAAACGTCATGGATGCCCGGATGGCAGAGCCCAGATCACCATTGCGGCTGATATGAGCCCGGTTGGCGCTGATGTCGCTGGCCACAGACCGAAACGGCACAAACAGCCGGTTGAAATCTCCGCCACTGTGGGCTGTTGCCCCGGCGAACAGGCTCATGATGGCCATGTCCATGGGGAAGGTGGATACCAGATTGGGACGGATTACCGGTTTCAGGCCGGCTCCTTCCCGGGTATCAAACCGAAGGGTGAACAGGTCCGGACGAGGGCCCATATGGTAGGCATGATATCCATACTGCTCTTCCATATTTCCCTTGGACCAGAGTTCAAAGTCGCGGGAGAGAAACAGGCCGAGCATCTCATCGGGGGTATAGCCTATCGCATACAGGCCCGCCACGATGGCCCCCATGGAGGTGCCAGCAACGTAATCAATGGGAATCCCGTTTTCTTCCAGAGCCTTGATGACACCCACATGGGCCACCCCCTTGGCTCCGCCTCCGCTCAATACCAGCCCAACGCGCTGGGCTTCTGCAGGGCTTACGAACAGGTTCACGAGCAAGACCACCATACACAGACAATGCCTCCCAATGGGTGAAGGGTGCTTCCGGTGGAGATGTTTGAGCCGTATCATTTCTGGGCAGTGTAAACTGAGACAACCCCGAAGGTAAGTTTCTTTCTGGCGGGTTCTTGGAATCCTGCCGTGGAGAGAATTTGAAGGAAGGCAGCCCCGGAGGGAAAGGCCCCGGCAGAACGCTGCAGATAACTGTAGGCGTGCTTGTCCGGGGTGAAAAACCGGGCCAGAGTGGGCAGCACATACCTGAAATAGAACCGGAATATTGGTTTAAAGAGCCACCCGGAGGGTTCGGAAAATTCCAGAATCACCAATATCCCGGAAGGTTTCAGCACCCGGCGCATTTCAGTGAGGCCCTGGTGCAGGTCTCCAAAGTTGCGCACCCCGAAGGCAGCGGTGACCGCATCAAAGCTGTTGTCCGGGAAGGGCAGTTCCTCGGAGTCTCCCTGGACCAGGCTGATTCTCTCTGTCACACCCTGGCGCTGAATTTTACAGCGCCCGATTTCGAGCATGGACTCCGACAGGTCCAGACCCGTGATGTGGGCTTGCGTATGCCGGCACAGGGCCAAGGCAAAGTCGGCAGTACCGGTGGCTACATCGAGGATGTTGTTCCCTTGGGACGCGGACAGCATGCGGGACGCGACCCTTCTCCAATACCGGTCTGTCCCCAGGGACAGGAAGTGGTTCAGAAAGTCGTAGTTCCGGGCAATGGTGTTGAACATGTCCCGCACCTGGGCTTTCTTGGAGGCACCGGAGGGGTAGGGTGTGATGGGCACAGTTTCCTGGGGCTGCGGTGTATTCTTTTTGGGTCTCATGGGGCGGGATCCGGTCATTAGGTATATCTTTGCGAAGATACTTATTTCCCGGGCAAATGAAAAGGATATGTTGACGGAATGGCTGGACCGGACACGGCTGCTGGTTGGGCAGGACGGGCTGGATAAACTATCGGGCAGTCATGTGCTGGTGGCCGGTTTGGGCGGGGTGGGGGCTTATGC
>DFUR01000017.1 GCA_002380425.1 Bacteroidales bacterium UBA4181 | reverse complement strand
AAATGTAGTCCGTAGGGGATTCGAACCCCTATGGCAAGAATGAAAATCTTGAATCCTAACCCTTAGATGAACGGACCGTAAACAAAGAACTGCGTTTCTTTCGCGGTGCAAAAATAGTAAAGTTTTCTTTTCTTCCAAAACTGCCTCAAAAAATGTTCCTTGCTGGTCGGGAGAGGACAGAAGAAGGTTTTTTTCGGGGTGGCCAGTGCCTTTTCGCCTGCTTTGGGTTATCTTTGAGGGAAGATGCCGGGGTTTCGGCATCCAGATGATTGATAACTACTGAATCATAAAGATATGGCAAAGAAAGGCACATCCCGGCAACCCAAGCCCCGGGTCCACAAGAAAGAACTCATTCGCAAAGTATTGTCGGTTTTTCAGGCCGAGTCCGCGCAATCCTTCAACTATCGTCAGATGTCGAAGAGGGTGGGGGATATCCGCGATGAACCTACCCGCATTTTATTAACAGAGGTTCTCAAGCAGTTAACCAACGAAGGTCAGTTGGTGGAGGAATCTCCCGGCCGCTTTAAACTAATGAGGGATTTTGGCCCCGTTCTCACGGGCAAGGTGGATCTGACCGCCAATGGTTTTGGGTATATCATCTCCCCGGAGTCGGAGGTGGATGTGTTTGTTTCCCAGAAGAACCTCCGGCAGGCCCTGCACGGGGATACGGTTAAGGTTCAGCTGTTTGCCGGACGGAAGGGTGCGCGGCTCGAAGGTCAGGTGGTGGAGGTCGTCCGGAGGGCGCGCGAAACCTTTGTGGGAACCATCGGAATCAGCGAGAACTTTGCTTTTGTCATTCCCGATGCCCGGACGATGCCTTATGACTTTTTCGTGCCGCCCCAGTTCGTCAATGGTGCCAGGGATGGGCAGAAGGTATTGGTGCGGATTGTGGAGTGGTCCCACCGGGCCAAGAATCCCGTGGCTGAGGTAGTACAGGTGCTGGGCTTCCCCGGAGAGAACGAAACCGAAATGCACTCCATTCTGGCGGAATTCAACCTGCCCTACAAGTTTCCGGCCGGCGTGGAAGCTGCTGCGGATGTTATCCCTGGTGAGATTTCACTTCAGGAGGTAGCCCGTCGCCGGGATTTCAGAGGAGTGCCTACGTTCACCATTGACCCTGCTGATGCAAAAGACTTTGATGATGCGCTCTCCCTGAGGCGTCTGGAGAATGGCCATTGGGAGGTGGGGGTGCACATCGCCGATGTTACTCATTATATCACCCCCGACTCTGTGCTCGAAAAGGAAGCACAGCAGAGAGCAACCTCTGTGTACCTGGTGGACCGTGTTGTCCCCATGCTTCCCGAACGGCTCTCGAACGGGCTTTGTTCGCTCCGCCCCGGGGAGGATAAGCTGTGTTTCTCTGCTGTTTTTGAAATGGACGATGAGGCGCAGATCTTTCAGCAGTGGTTCGGCCGGACGGTAATCTGCTCAGACCGTCGGTTTGCCTATGAAGAAGCCCAGAAGGTCATTGAGACCTCACAGGGAGATATGTCTCTGGAGATTCTTACTCTGCATCGGTTGGCACAGGTTATGCGCAGCGGCCGTTTTGAAAAAGGTGCCATCGGTTTTGACCGGCCCGAGGCCAAGTTCGATCTGGACGAGAATGGGAAGCCTCTGAGCGTATATTACAAGGAGAACAAGGAGTCCAACCAGCTTATTGAAGAGTTTATGCTCTTGGCCAACCGTCAGGTGGCTGAGTTTTGTTCCCATATTTTCTCCGTCACCAGTCAGGAGCGTCCGGGAAAGGGCAAGATTTGTGTGTACCGCATCCACGACCGGCCCAATATGGAGAAACTGCAGATGTTTTCCACCTTTGTGGCCCGCTTTGGATATTCGCTCAAGATCTCTTCGGATAAAAAAGTCGCTCCTGCTTTGAATCGGCTGATGCAGCAAGTGAAAGGGAAGCGGGAGGAGAATCTGGTGGAAACCCTGGCCCTGCGCTCTATGGCCCGGGCCGAATACTCGGTGGACAACATCGGGCACTATGGGCTGGGCTTCAAGTACTACACCCATTTCACCTCTCCCATACGCAGATATCCCGATATGATGGTTCATCGCCTGTTGCATTACTATCTGACCGGCGAAGGGGAAAAGCCTGATTTTCTCAAACTCAAGGAGCTCTGCGAGCAATCCTCCGATATGGAACGACGCGCCGCGGATGCGGAACGTGCTTCGGTAAAATACAAACAGGTGGAGTTCATGAGTGAGAAGATTGGACAGACGCTTGACGGAGTCATCTCAGGGGTAACGGAGTGGGGAATCTACGTAGAGCTCAATGAGAATAAATGCGAGGGGATGATTCATATTCGCGAACTTACCGATGATTTCTACCTGTTTGAGGAGGAAAACTACGCCATTGTGGGCAAACACACCCGGCGTCGTTTCCAGTTGGGTGATCCCATCCGTATTAATGTGTGGAGAGCCAACCTGATGAAGAAACAGTTGGATTTTCGTTTGGCAGAGTAACCACTTTCTTCCTGTTTTTCTGCAGAGCAATCGCTGGTGTCCCGGTTCTCCGCAGAAAAAACAGAGTCTTCCGGTTTGCTCCGGGTCTCCCGTCAACGCAGTTTTTTAAGCTGTGTAGCCAGTACCAGAGTAGTGATGACGACCGCGATGGAATCCGAAACCGGCGTGGCCATGAAGACTCCGTCCAGGCCAAACATCCCCGGGAGTATCAGCAGCGCGGGAATCAGGAACAGGACCTGCCGGGAGAGCGTGAGAAAGATGGCAATCCGGGCTTTGCCTATGGCCATGAACAGGTTGGACGTGACAATCTGATAGCCCACGAAGGGGAAGAGCAGAACCGTGATTCTCAGCCCCCGTTCTGCGATGGCCACCATGGCGGCATCATTGGTGAACAAACGGGCAATCGGGCCGGGGAAGAGCATGCCGGCGAGGAAGCCCGTAGTGGTAATCAAGGTAGCCACCAACACCGTTAGCCGGAACAATTCCCTGACGCGTGTCATCTTGCCTGCTCCGTAATTGTAGCCTGCAATAGGCTGCATGCCCTGGGTCAGGCCCAGCACGAAGAATACAAACAAGACCAGAACCGAGTTGAAAATGCCAAAAGCACCGATGGCTTCGTCCCCCCCGTAGTGGCCCAGGCCGTTGTTCATCAGCGCCTGAACCACGCTGGCAGCAACGTGCAGTAAAAAGGGAGAGGAACCGATGGCCAGAATGCCGCCAATGATCCTGCGGTCCAGCACAAATTGCTCCTTGCGGAAGTGAAGGAAGTTTCGGTGGTCAAAAAAGTGAGCCACTACCCATACAGCACTGATGGTTTGAGATATGAGCGTGGCGATGGCGGCTCCCCGGATACCCCAGTGGAAGACGAAGATAAACAAAGGCGCCAGTACCAGGTTGATGGCGGTGCTGATCAGCAAGGTGATCATCGCCTTGTTGGGGTGACCTGATGCCCTCATGATGTTGTTCATCGAGAACAACAGGGATGTGACCAGTGTTCCGGAAAGAATCACTTCCAGAAACTCCCGGGCATAGGGAATCGTCACCTCGCTGCCCCCGAAAATACGCAGGATGTCATCGAGAAACCAGAGCCCGAAGAAGGTAAACAGCAGCGAAATGACCACGTTCAGGATGATGCAGTTGGCAAGTATTTGCTCCGCCTGACGCATATTGCGTTCTCCCAGCCGGATAGAAACCAGTGCGGCACCTCCTGCCCCGATCAGCAGCCCAAATCCGCCAGCCAGCATCATCACCGGGAAGGTGATGGCCAGTCCTGAGATAGCCATCGGCCCGACGCCATGTCCGATAAAGATGCGGTCAATGATGTTGTAGGCGGCATTCACCAGTGTACCCACAATAGCCGGAATGGAGTACTTCCACAGCAGCAGGCCGATGCGGGCCCTTCCCAGGATTTCCGGATTTTTCGACATAGGGTTTGAAACAGGAAGAGATGAGCTGATTTGCGTGCAAACATACTTATTTATTGACAGAATCGCTTACTTTTGGCCCAACTTGTTTCGATATACTAACCTTTCGCATCTTTATGGAGAAAATCAATCAGGCCCTGATCTTTCTGGACAGCATCATTGGAGGATCTCAGTGGTTCGTTGTGTTTCTGATCGGCACCGGTCTTTTCTTTACCGTCTATCTGAGATTTCCCCAGATTCGCTATTTCCGGAGGGGATGGGCGGTGATGCGGGGCAAACACGAGAATGCGCAGGCGCGAGGTGATGCCACCCATTTTCAGTCTCTGTCCACGGCCTTGTCCAGCACTGTGGGTACCGGGAATGTGGCTGGAGTGGCGCTGGCCATACATCTGGGAGGGCCGGCTGCGGCCTTCTGGATGGCTTTCACCGCCTTCATCGGAATGACTACGAAGTTTGTGGAAGTAACTCTTTCACACAAATACCGTGAGTTTGCCGAAGACGGGACGGTAGTAGGCGGTCCCATGTATTATATGAAGAACCGGCTCGGATTGCCCTGGATGGCTGTGATCTTTTCCGTAGCCACCATCTTTGCCACCCTTGGTACTGGGGTGTTACCCCAGATGAACAATATGATTGGGGCCATGAAATCGGCCTTCCATGTGCCTGTTGCCCCAACAGCCATTCTGGTAACACTGTTCACGGGAGTTGTGATTCTTAAGGGCCTTCGCCGGATTGTGCAGGTGAATATGATTCTGGTGCCCTTTATGGGTTTGTTTTACATTCTGGGCGCTTTGTCGGTTATTCTCTATAACTACGACAATATCCTTCCTTCTCTGGCCTCCATCGGGCAGACACTATTCACGGGAACCGCTGCAGCGGGTGGGTTTTTAGGCGCTTCTGTCGGTTACGCCATCAACCGGGGAGCCAACAGGGGGCTGTTCTCTAACGAGGCAGGGCAAGGCTCTTCACCCATCACCCATGCTGCAGCCCGCTCCCGGGATTCCATGTCCGAGGGTATGGTGGCTCTGTTGGAGCCGTTCTTTGATACGCTGGTTGTTTGCATGCTGACAGCCCTTGCGGTGTTGTCCTCCGGAACCTGGAAAGAAAAATTCAACAATGACTTTCAAACTGCAGACCTGACCATTCTATCGGGAGTCTATTCTGACCAGAATGCCAGTCAGGCCCATCAACTGTATCAACATATCGCTGGTAAAGAGGCCCTTCCGCTTTTCTCAGGAACCCTTGAAGTGACTTCCGGAAGGATCCTTAACCCTGTGACGCTGATACATGCCCGGTCTCAGGCCGAAGATGTGCAGGTGACCCAGGCGGGCAGCGTATTCACGGGGACCATCCCGGTGGATAAAGGAATGTTGCGGCTGGCTCGTGCTGACCTGAAGATTCGCGGACGGAGCCTCGTACATAGTTCAGCCCTCAGTACCGAGGCCTTCCGCCGGGGCTTTTTCGGAGACTGGGGCGGGTATATCATTCCCATCACCCTGTTGTTGTTTGCCTACAGTACGGCCATCAGTTGGTCCTATTACGGGGACCGTGCTGTTGCCTTTCTTTGGGGGGTGCGCTATGTGCTGTACTACAGGTTGGCCTATATTGCCATCTTCTTTGTGGCTGCTTTTGTGGATACCACCACCATCTGGCTGTTTTCGGGAGTGACCACAGCCTTTATGACACTGCCCAACCTGTGTGGTTTGTGGATGCTGCGCAAAGAGGTCCGGGGCATGGTCTATCGGTATGACCGACGGGGAAAGTTTTTGGAATAGCCATACAGAGTTAGGCCCGCTCTTGTGACCCAAACAGTTCTGACGGTTGGATGAGGTCCATCCGTCTGTCCGAATCAGGAAGCAGCCTCGATGGGTGCCGGTTTCTTTGGGAAAAGAATGGATGCAATGATGCAAATGGCCAGAATTCCGAAGATAATGTACAGAGAATAGACCGATTTGAAACCGATGTGGTCCAGCCATTCGTGTGCCAGCAGTTTTACCCCGACGTATGCGAGCAGCACTGAAATCCCCACTTTGAGGTAGTGGAACAGGTGGACCACCCTTGCCAGCAAAAAGAACAGTGATCGCAGCCCGATGATGGCGAAAATGTTGGAGAAGAACACCAACAGCGGATCGCGGGTGACGGCAAAAATGGCGGGGATGGAATCCAGTGCAAATACGATGTCGGTGAACTCAATCAGCAGCAGGACCATAAACAAAGGAGTCATGAGTCGGCGGCCGTGGCTTTTGATAAAGAAATAGCCCTTGACGTAGCGGGGGAAAATCATTCTGCGACGGGCCAGAAACTTTACCAACCAGTGGTCCTGAGTGTTGATGTGTTCTTCCTGGTTGCGGGAAAGAAACATCTTAACACCTGTGAAGATCAGGAACAAACCGAACACCAGCAGCATCCATTCGAACTTCTGAATCAGTGCGGCACCCACGAAAATGAACAGGAAGCGCAGTACGATGGCTCCGAGGATACCCCAAAACAGCACTTCCTTATAATATTTCTTACCAACCCCGAAGCCCGTCAGAATGGCCATGATCACAAATACATTGTCCATCGAAAGGGTGTATTCAATGACATAACCGGTGAGGTAGTCTGTAGCCATATTTACCTGGTACCGGGCAGCATTCGCTGCAAAACCATCTGCAGCGAGTTTGAGCGACGGAGCGTACTTATCCCGGAGGGCCTCCAGGCCTGCCATATCTTCCACTCCATGAATTTCCAGCCCGTGAAACCTCAAAAATACATAAAACCCCATGGCGCACCCGACCCATAATGCGGTCCACAGAGAAGCCTCTTTGAATGAAATCTCGTGTACGTTTCGACCAACGAAGAGCAGGTCGAACATAAGAATCCCAAGGATGATGGAGGTGATGACAATCAGATAAATCAGTTCCTGGCTCATGCAAGTGAATGAAAGCGCAAAGTTAACGATTTTGTGATATGTTAACGGCTGAAATTTTGTCAGACCCGTCGGGATTCATGCCGTAAAAATTGATTTTTTGACTGAGGAGAAGATAAATTGGTCTTTTTTTTGTATGGGTTTGGGAGTGTGTTTCAGTCAAACTTTTAAAATGTAACCATATGAAAGCAAAACAGATTTTCGGGGCGCTGCTCATCGCTGTTGCCGGAGGATTGGTTGCTGTGTATGCATACACACGCTTTGCCTCTCCTCATGTTCAGTTTCTGTCTGCCAACCCCGCTTCCTTGTCCTATACCTCGGCCAACTATGCCGATTCATCGTCCGGAGCTACTTCTACTTCCGGAATGATGCTGCCCGATTTTACTCAGGCCGCCGAGATGTCGGTGAATGCTGTGGTTAATGTCCGTACCGTTACCCGTGAAACCTCTCCCCAGTCCATCATGGACTATCTTTTTGGTTATCAGCCCCAACAGTACATAGTGGAAGGAATCGGCTCCGGTGTGGTCATCTCGGCCGATGGCTATATTGTGACCAACAACCACGTGATAGAAGGTTCCAACCAGATTCGTGTTACCATGAATGACAAGCGGGAGTTCGATGCCCGGGTGATTGGAGCGGACCCCAATACGGACCTTGCTTTGCTGAAGATTGACGCCAGTGGTCTTCCCTTCCTGGTTCTGGGCAATTCTGACGCACTCAGAGTGGGTGAGTGGGTGATTGCAGTAGGCAATCCCTTCAACTTGACTTCTACGGTTACTGCCGGCATTGTCAGTGCTAAGGCCCGGGATGTCGGCATCATCAAGGAAAGAAACGGAAGGCAGCGTCAGATGGCCCCTCAGGATTACTGGCGTTATCAGTTCCGGGGCCGTCAGGGCATGGGACAGGACCCGCAGACCTCTCTTTCTCTGGAGTCATTCATACAGACCGATGCAGCCATCAACAACGGGAACAGCGGAGGTGCCCTGGTGAACATTCGCGGAGAACTGGTGGGGGTTAATACGGCTATTGCCTCCCGCACAGGGGATTTCTCCGGAACCTCCTTTGCTATTCCTGCTTCTCTGGTGAAGAAGGTGGTAAGCGACCTGATAGAATTCGGAGCCGTTCAGAGAGCCTTGCTTGGTGTCGGTCTGGATGAGATCAACTCCGATGCTGCCCTTAAGGCTGGGGTAAAACGTACTGACGGAGTCTTTATTGCCGAGGTGTACAGCAACAGTGCTGCTGAGAAGGCTCAGATAAAGAATGGTGATGTGGTTTTGGCCATCAATGGCATTCGGGTGAACAGTGAGACTGCTTTCAGGGAACAGATTGGGCGCTACCGCCCCAATGATGAGGTGACCGTGCTGTTGGTCCGGGGGGACCGAGAAATGACAGTCAAGGCGCGTCTTCAGTCAGTAGATGGCTCCACGGAAATAGTTAGGCTTGGGGATATTGAGAAAGAACTTGGCGCGAAATTTGCTGTGTTGTCGGCCGATGATAAACAAACCCTGGGAGTACGCAATGGGGTCCGGGTGGAAGACTTGAGGCCCGGAAAACTGTCTTCAGTGGGCGTACGCAGGGGCTTTGTCATCACCCGGATCAACGATGTCGCGGTGAACAGTGCCGAGGATATTTCCCGGGAACTTGGCAAGGTGGCACCCAGAGGCCGGGTTGTGATGGACGGAGTGTACCAGAACGGGCAGGTAGCCTATTATGTGTTTGCCAAGTAAGTCAGCAAACGGATGAATGGCCTGCCTCCCGCAGGCCATTTTTATTATCAACCTGTTGACATTGCGTTTTATTTGGCATAATTTTACAGACAATATAGGTAGGAATGAGACAATTAAAGATCACAAAATCAATCACCAACAGGGAAAGTGCCTCTTTGGACAAGTATCTGCAGGAGATTGGTAAGGAGGAGTTAATAACCGTTGAAGAAGAAGTTGAACTGGCACAGCGGATTAAAAAAGGAGACCGGGCCGCTTTGGAAAAGCTTACCCGCGCGAACCTTCGGTTCGTTGTTTCCGTAGCCAAGCAATATCAAAATCAGGGTCTGAGTCTGCCCGACCTCATCAACGAAGGGAATCTGGGGCTGATTAAGGCTGCCGAAAAGTTTGATGAAACCCGTGGGTTCAAGTTTATTTCTTACGCGGTTTGGTGGATTCGCCAGTCTATTCTTCAAGCTCTGGCAGAGCAGTCCCGGATTGTCCGTCTGCCGCTCAATCAGGTGGGTTCGCTGAATAAGATCAACAAAGCTTTCTCCAAGTTTGAACAGGAGAACGAGCGCGTTCCCTCGGCCGAGGAACTGGCCGATGTATTGGAAATTTCCAAGGAGAAAATCTCCGACACCATGCGGGTATCCGGACGCCATGTGTCTGTGGACGCTCCTTTTGTCGAAGGGGAGGATAACAGCTTGCTCGATGTTTTGGTCAATAGTGACTCTCCCATCGCCGACCGGGCGCTGATCAATGAGTCTCTCTCCCGTGAGATTGACCGCGCACTGACAACGCTCACTGAGCGGGAGCGGGACATCATCAAGCTTTTCTTTGGCATCGGTTCTCAGGAGATGACGCTTGAGGAAATCGGAGAGAAGTTTGCCCTTACCCGGGAACGGGTACGTCAGATAAAAGAAAAGGCCATCCGTCGGTTGCGCCATACTTCCCGCAGCAAATTGCTCAAGGGATATCTGGGATAATATGCTCTGTAACGCGCTGCACTTTCTGCGGGAACTCTCCGCTCATAATGACCGGGAATGGTTTCAGGACAACAAGTCCTTGTATCAGGCAGCGCAGGGAGAGTTTGAGCATTTTGTGTCCGGCCTGCTGTCCGGAATCTCTGTTTTTGATCCTCAGGTCCGAGCCCTCACGGCCAGAGACTGTATTTTCAGGATATACCGGGATATCCGTTTTTCGCCTGATAAGCGGCCCTACAAGACCCATATGGGGGCTTATGTGGCTATGCGCGGAGGACGCAAGAGCATTTATTGCGGCTATTATTTTCATCTGGAGCCAGAGAATTCCGGCTTTATGGGAAAATCATTCTGTTCCGGAGGCCTTTATTGGCCCGAACCTCCCCTGTTGAAGGCTGTGCGTCAGGATATCATGGACTATACTGAGGAATTCAAGGCGCACATAACCCATCCCCGTTTTGTAGAATTGTTTGGGAGCCTTCAGGGTCCTGTACTGAAGGCCACGCCCCGTGGATTTCCCAAGGACTTCCCCGATCGCGAACTGCTTCGCTACAGGCATTATGTGTACATGCACACCCTCTCTCCTGAGCGTGTGTGCGGTGATGGCCTTCTGGAATATGTCCTGCCCGTGATGGAGGCTATGAAACCCTGTAACGACTTTCTGAACCGCGCTATTGCCTGGTCGGAGGAGAACGGGCATGACTGAGGCTCTCAAGGATAAGACTGGACTGGTGGTGAAGTCAACCGGTAGCCGTTGTGTGGTCCGTAGCCCCGATGGAGAGATGCTGGAGTGTGTCATCAAGGGTAAGTTCCGGATGCAAGGCATCAGGACCACCAACCCCGTAGCGGTAGGTGACCGGGTGTTCTTTCATATCGACCCGGTATTGGGTCGGGGGGTGATTCACGAAATTGGGGACAGGAAGAACTACATTATCCGAAAGGCCTCGAACCTGTCCAAAGAATCTCAGATCCTTGCGGCCAATCTGGATCTCGCCTGTCTGGTGGCGACCCTGCGCATGCCCGAAACCTATCCTGAGTTCATAGACCGTTTTCTGGCAGCGGCCACCGCCTATCGCATTCCTGCCTGTGTGGTGTTCAATAAGACCGATTTGTACCATGACTCCGAACGTCAATATGTAGCGGAACTGGGCGCCATGTATCGCTCGGTGGGCTATCAGGTCCTCGAGACCTCTGTTCCTCTGGGCAGGAACATCGATGCCCTCCGTTCTCTGCTGGCCGGGAAGGTCTCGGTTGTGGCAGGTATTTCCGGAGTGGGAAAATCATCCCTAATTAACGCGATGGAGCCCGGATCGGAACAAAAGATCGGAACCATGTCCCTGTCCAACCTGTCCGGAAAACATACCACTACCTTTGCCGAGATGATGCCGCTCAGTTCCGGCGGATACATTATTGATACCCCCGGTATTCGTGGATTTGGCCTGGTGGGTTTCGAACGGGAGGAAATCTATCATTTCTTTCCCGATATCTTTGAAACGGCCCAAGCCTGTCAGTTTCACAACTGTTTGCACCTGCAGGAGCCCGGCTGTGCCGTCAAGGAAGCAGTCCGGACCGGCCGCCTGAGTGTGCTGCGGTACAACAGTTATGTGAGCATCATGGACGACCAGCAGGAGAAATACCGTTGACGCACTGTATGATTGATACCCACGCCCACATATACGTTTCCGAATTTGATGCCGACCGGCCTCAGATGATGGAGCGTGCCCTGCAAGCCGGGGTGAGCCGGATTCTGCTTCCCGGCATTGATGAAACCTCCCTTGAACCCATGCTTGCCCTCTGTCGGGACTACCCGGCTGTCTGTTTCCCAATGTTGGCGCTGCACCCCGGATCGGTCGATGAGCATGCCTTGCAGACGATGGATAGGCTGGAATCCCGGCTGGATGACCCCCCTTGGGTGGCCATCGGTGAAACCGGCATTGATCTGTATTGGGACACCAAGTGGAAAGATCTTCAGATGGAGGTATTCCGCAGGCACATCGGTTGGGCCAGAGCCAAAAGGCTCCCTCTGGTCATCCACAGCCGCAATGCCCACCGCGAACTGACCGATGTGCTACGCAGCGAACAGGACGGGACCCTCACCGGGGTGTTCCATTGCTTCGGAGGCTCCTTCGAACAAGCCCGCGACATCCTGGATCTCGGATTCTATCTCGGCATCGGAGGTGTAGTAACCTTTAAGAATGCCCGGCTAGCCAAGGTCGTTGCACAAACCGGCATCAGCCGCTTGGTCCTCGAAACCGACGCCCCGTATCTGGCGCCCGACCCCTACCGGGGCAAACGCAACGAACCCGCTTATCTGGAACATATTGTTGCCAAAATTGCAGCCGAAACCGGCCACACCCCGGAAGAAGTAAAACAAGCCACCACCCGGAACGCCCAGCAACTATTTTTCCCCTGACATTATGGCTCTTGCCAGTTACCATGAGCAGATCAAGCCTTGTCTTAATGAAGGGTGGTAGCCCTGAATTATCTTATCGGCGTGACGGCCCCGTGCAGCGTCACTGGCGCATCACCTCCGGAAGAGATGGTAACAGCCATGGTGTATGCCTTGCCCTTTTCAAATGAAATGCCGGAGGGGAGCTCTACCACTGCCTTTTCATACGGTTTCAGCGCGGGAACGTTCCCCCTTGCTACCGGGAATTCCTGCCCATCCTCAAAGTAACTCACTGATATTGCTCCCGCTTTGGAAGTCTCAAATCCAAAATTCTGCACTTCAACCATAAGCCCGGATCCCTGCGTATTGAACGTTGGCAGGAGCGGGGAGAGTATGGGCGCGTTGAAATTAACCCACGGCAGACGGGCGTACCCAAACAGCAAAGTCCCCTCAGTGGTTTTCCCAATCATTTTAGCAGCAAACTCATCCTGAGGGAATGGTTGGCCGGTACACTTAAACGTTATAATCAGGTCCTTACCGGCTTTTTCTGTGGTCAGAACTGCGCCTCCCTTGCCATAGTTAACTGCCTCAGGATCGCCAAATTGAAGCGAATTCAGGTCAATATCCGTTTGTGGGTTGAATCCGGGTTCAGCGAACACCCTGACACGTATGCTGCGTGTTTTTTCCGTAACGGGGTCCTTGTCTATTATGGCCAGCAAACGTCCCGCTGTCAGAGGAATACTGATGTTCTTTGAACTGTGGTTGTCTCCCCCCTTATCCAGGGACTTATCCGTATCGATTACGGCAAAGTTGGCTTGTATAGCCCTTCCGTGCGTGTCCTGAAACACCTTGATTCGTTCATATTTAAACCACTGTTCCACATGTCTGTCTTCGCGTACCGACACCCCGGGGAGATATGCTTCTCCCGACTCGGCTTTCCAGGAAACCCCGTCTTTGGACCTCAGATAATAGGCAATCCGCCCTTGCCAGTCGTTGACAATCAAATGGTATTGAACCTGGTCTCGCCACACTACCGGATCCTCAAATCGCCCCGGAATGGCCGGATAAGCGCGCAAGGGAGTGACCCGTCCGTTGGTTGCAAGGGTAGTCCCGGTGACCTGATGGTAGGGGCTGTCCCCGGTTTGACTGATCCACTGACCTCCGCCCCGGCAGATCATCAGGTATGAGCCGTCCTTACGTTGAGCGAAGCTGAAGTTGGAATTTCCTTCAATCAGCCGCCGGTCGCGTGTGAGATACTCCAGCTTCCCGTATGTCCAGGGCCCGTTTACATTGGGAGCAGTGTAACATCCGTCAATGACGTACAGCACATAGCGCCCGTCTTTGAGCCGGAAAACTTCCGGATTGTGCCCTTTCCCGATGGTATCCTGTACCACAAACGGTCCGTACAGGTTATCAGAAACCGCATGATAGACAGTAGAATTTGGCCATGTGGCGTGACCTTTTGGGGAACTTTCCCGCCATCCGCAGACAAATAAATGGAACTTCCCATCATCCCCAAGGACCTTGTTCCCGCCCCAGAACGAGAAAGCCCGGTTTTCAATGCCATTATCCACATACCGCGGCACCACATTGGGATCCCCCCAAGTGTCGCTCGTGGGTTGTCCGATATTGGGCATAGGTTGGAATAAATCCATAAAGCGTCCTCCATAAACAAGATTGTTCCATTCGGCCGGTCTCGGCCGATCCACTGTTGACTGAGCCAGGACGTTTGTGCACAGGGCAACAGCAGTGAGCAATACGATGTATTTTTTAGTAATCATGACGGTGGTTATTTGTTTGTTTTTGGGATTAGTTGAGGTTAAGGCCTTCAATCCTGAAGGTGCTCGCATAGTTGGTTTTTGCAGTTTCAGGAATCTCAATTTTTAGAGATTCAGCACTCTGGGTGTAGTTAAGCGGCTTGTCGTAGCCCAATAATGTGATTCGGGTGACTTTCCCTTTTGCCGTTGCGGTTCCCAGGGAGTACAACACAGCCTCTGTTCCTGGCCAGGACAGGGCAAAGCAGTAGAGCGTATTCCCTTTGCGGGTGAACCGGAACTCTCCTCCCTGATTCTTCACTGGCATGGTTTCTCCCTTTCCCTCTCCGAAAAGTTTCATGGAGCGGGAGCCATACACCCCTTCGCCATTTATCTTTAACCATGCCCCGATATCCAACAAAATTTTTCTTTGTGCCTCGGGAATGGTCCCGTCTGCTTTGGGCGAGATGTTGAGCATCAGATTTCCGTTCTTGCTGATATTCTCGACCAGATTCCGCACAATGCCCGGTGCGCTCTTGAGTCCCATGCCTTCTACATATCCGAACTTGTCCCCGATGGGGTCATCCACTTGCCAGGTAGCTTCTCTCCATTCTTTCAGAGCCCTGCCCTGACGTTCAAAGTCTTGGATGGTTCCGGCGAGGTAGGCATCGCTCTTGGTAGTGATGGATACCTGTTTTCCCCATTTTTCGGAAGCATTGTAATAGTAGGCTGCGAAACGGAGTTTAACGGAGTCATACTTTCGGCCGTTGATGCCGTTATCGAAAAAGATCATATCAGGCTGGTACTTGTCCACCAGCTCTTGACACCTCCGTAACCATTCTTCAAGAAAAGCTTGGCTCTCCTCTGTGCGGGGCGGTTGTGGGGGGCCATAAAAATCAGCATACCTTGGATCGAACTGGTCCGTTGGGGTACCTTCGGCGGGGTACATAAATGACCAATGCTCCATGCGGTGGTTGGAAACTCCGAATTTCATGCCCCTTGCCCGGACGGCTTTTGCCAAGTCTCCAATGAGATCGCGTTTAGGCCCCATCTTGCCCGCACACCAAATGGTCAGGTCGCTGTCGTAGAGAGCAAACCCGTCGTGGTGTTCTGCAGTCGGGATCACATATTTAGCTCCTGCCTTCACGAACAGTTCCGCCCAGTCATCCGGATCGAATTTTTCAGCTTTGAACATTGGAATGAAATCCTTGTACCCAAAGCTGTCCTGCCTTCCATATGTCTGAACATGGTGTTCCATCACTGATTTTGTGGCATACATGTGTTTGGAGTACCACTCACTGGCAAATGCAGGAACGCTGTACAGGCCCCAGTGCATAAATATGCCGAATTTGGCATCCAGAAACCATTCCGGATAACTATAGTTCTTTTGGATGGACTCCCACGAGGGAGCGAACTTCCCGGGGGGTATGGGCTTGGCTTTCCCGTTTGGCAGGGTAAGCGTCACCCTTCCGGTTTGTTTGGTTGCCAGAGCGTTTGCGGTGCCGCTCTGGCCCGAAGCAGTTTGTATCAAAAGACACGAAAGAAGTGTACATGCAATGGTGGTAATGCTTGATTTATTTTGCATAATTATAGGGAATTAGGGGTTGACATCAATGAGGATTTTAGAAACGCTGCCCGGATTCTGATCCCAGAAAGCCAGTGCCTCTGCAGTTTGTTCCATGGGGTAAACACGCGTAATAAGGCTGGTGAAGGGGCGCTCGCGCCGTTCAAACATCTGAATCACCGAAGGAAATACGCGCAGGGCATTCCTTGAACCGTTGATGGTGAGTTCCTTGCTGACAATTTTCTGAGTAATGATACTGGTTTCTTTTCTGGTGTACCCGATGGTGGCCACTCTCCCGGCAAATGCCACCGCATCGAGGGCCAGTTGAAAAGTTTCCGGACTTCCGGCCGCCTCAATGACTACATCAACCCCTTCGTTGTGTGTGAGATCCCGTATTGTTTTCAGAGCATCCTGCATTCGGGAGTTGATGGTGTGGGTTGCTCCGAAGGCTACAGCATGCTCCAGTTTACGCTCATCAATGTCCATCCCTATGACTGTCGCTCCCTTACGGGCTGCTGCGCTGATGGCCCCAATCCCGATGGTTCCGCAGCCAATCACCAGAACCGTATCGGTTTCGGTTACTCCCCCCCGGTTGGCCCCGTGGTATCCGACACTCATCGGTTCTACAAGTGCGAGTTCCTTGAGGGAAAGGATGTTGCTTGCGAATACCTTGTCGTAAGGGGTCGTGATGAATTGGGTGAGTGCCCCATCTCTTTGTACCCCCAGAGTTTGGTTGAATTCACATGCATTGGTGTGGCCCTGCCTGCATGAGGGGCAGACCCCGCAGTGGGTATAGGGAAGCACTGTAGCCTTGTCCCCAATGGAGATGGAGTCGGGAACGCCGGAGCCCTTACCTGCTACAATGCCGGAGATTTCATGCCCGGGAATGCGTGGAAAGGTAACAAAGGGCATTTGTCCGCGGTAGGTATTCAGGTCGCTTCCGCAAAGGCCAATGTACTGAACTTTGAATAACACTTCATTTTCTCCCGCCACGGGTTCGGGAATTTCCGTCAGGGCAATTTGTCCCGGAGCGTTGAATATAATAGCTTTCATTGAGTATTTGTTATGGCTCCCGGTAACCTGTAAGCATCTGCTGCATTTCCGCCCAGTATTTGTTCCTGCAGGTTTTCGGGAAATTGTTTTATATATTTTTTTACTATGGAGAGGACCTGTGGGTAGGGGGCCACGGAGGTGCACACCGGCCAGTCTGAACCCATCATCACCCGATGGCATCCGAATGCTTCAAAGACCACATCGAGGTACGGGACGAAATCTTCTTGTTTCCAGTGTTTTTCCGCTTCGGTGACCATTCCGGAAACCTTGCACCATACATTCGAACAGCTTGCTAATTCATGAATTTGAAGGCTCCAGGGCCTCAGCTTCTTTCCGGCGATCTCTGGTTTGGCCATGTGGTCCAGTATCAGCCGCATCTCGGGGAAGTTATTCGCAAAGCGGATAGCAGCACCCAGTTGGTGTGGGCGGATAAGAATGTCGTAGCTGAGGTTCCGTGCCGCGACCTCCTGAATGCCGCGAGTAAATGCATGTCCAAAGAGGAAATCAGGATCGGGTTCATCCTGCACCACATGTCGTACGCCCACAAATTTCGGATGTTCGGAGTAGCGGTCAAGGTGCTGTTCCACTTCCGGGTGTCTCAAATCCACCCACCCCACAACGCCTGCAATAAAGGCGTACCTCTCCGAGAGCCTTAGCAACCAGTCTGTTTCCGTGAGGCATTGTCTGGCCTGAACCGCCACACATCCGGATAATCCGCCAGAGGAAAGGCACGTCTCCAGCTCTTCGGGAAGAAAATCTCTTCGGAGGGCGGACATGCTGTCATCAATCCATCCGTATTCTTCCGGAGTGTAGTGCCAGAAGTGCTGGTGTGCATCAATGCGGTTCATTCTCCCAATTTATAGATACGTTCCATCATCTGCCACTTTTCATCTGCCGATGCTTCCGCCCCTGATCTTTGGAAGCGGGAAACAAAAGTCTCCCATTCTTGTTGCCGGGGCATGGCGGCCAGTCGCTCCATATCTCTGTCGTGGTCAAACTCAGGGGTGGTCTCCATAAACATGAACAACCGGTTCCCCAAAAGGTAGATTTCCATATCGGTAATACCCACATCACGCATGCCCTGAGTGATTTCCGGCCAGGCGGCTCCTTTTGCATGAACTTCTTTATAGTTGTCAATCAGTTCCTGATTGTCGCGTAATTCCAGATACTTGCAGAAGCGTTTTGCGGTTTTGTCTGCCATATCAAATGATTTATGAGTTTAACCATGTGTCCCGAAATCTTGGCTCCAGGATGGACCGAACCTGAATCAGCAGCTCCTCGTCCACAGTTTGTGATGCCCATAAAATGTTTTTGCGGATGTTTTCGCTACTGGTTGTGCTCACCAGAGTCGTGGCTATCCTTTTGTTGCATGAGGCGTACTGTATGGCAAGCTCTTCGATGGAGCGTCCACGTTCTTTGCAGTATAGCATTGCTTTTCTCGTCAAAGCCAGAAGCGGTTTGGGGGCCGGATGCCAAGCAGGAGCTCCGCGTTCGGAAAGCATCCCCATGGACAGAGGAGAAGCGTTGATGACTCCGATCCCCCTCTGTTCAAAATAGTCTAGATAGTCCACCAAAGCATCGTCGTTGAGGCAATAGTGGCAAAAAGACAATATGGAATCCACCGTTCCTGCCGGAACATGGTCAATAATATACTTAAAGTGCCTCAGAGTGAGGTTTGTTATCCCGATGTGTCTCGCTATGCCTTTGTCTCGGAGTTCCACCAGTGCTGGTAGGGTTTCCTTGACAACCATCTCCAGATCACTGAATTCTATATCGTGAACATTGATGAGGTCTATATATTCCAGCCGGAGCCGTTCCATACTTTGGTAGGCACTTTTCACGGCTCTTTCGGGGGTGTAGTCCCATGTGTTGACACCTCCTTCAATGTAACGTCCGACCTTGGTGGAAAGATAGTATTTGCTTCGATCCACCTGACAAAGGGCCTGACCCAGTACTTGTTCCGCCTTGTATCCCCCGTAATACGGGGATACGTCGATGAAGTTGATTCCCCCGTCGAGCGCAGTCAGTACGGCTTCAATGCCCTCTTCTGCTTTAAGCGGATGAAACACGCCCCCCAGCGAGGATGCTCCGAAACTGAGGTTGGACACCTTCATCCCTGTTCTTCCTATTTCACGGTATTCCATTTTTAAATGTTGTTAATAATTGCTTAACCGGTTAAGTAAAAGTATAAAAAAATTATGAATCTCTGGTGTGTAATTTTGCAGGAAGCATCACTTTTTCCGAAGCATGGGTTTCCCCCTTTGCATTAATGCGACGTATCAGCAGTTCTACAGCCATCCGCGCAATGTCATCGACAGGTTGTTCCACCGCAGTAATGGCGGGTTCGTGCAGCGACATCAGGTCCATGTCGTCAAAACTTCCGACGGATACCTGGCCTGGAATGTTGATTTTCAAATCCTTGAGCCTCTTCAATCCCGGTATCGCGATGCTGTTGGCTGTGAAGAAAATAGCATCTACCCCACGGGAGAGTAATGTGTCAACGCCCTGGCGTATGCAGGCTGAATCTCCGTACCCTACATCAACAATGAGCTGTTCGTTTGGCTCAATCCCCGCCATTTTCAAGGAAGCCCTGTACCCTTCCAGGCGAAGCCTGACAGAGGAGATGTCGGGTACGGAGCAAATGACGCCAATTTTGCGACAGCCTTTGGAGAGCATGTGGGCAATGAGCTCCCGAGTGCCACTCAGATTATCTGTTCCGACGAATGGGGCTGAGATTCTTTCCAGATCCCGGTCAACCAATATGAAGGGAACGTTATTTCGGTGAAGGTGTTCCAGAGTTTCCTCTGCATGATTGGTCGGAGCGATAATCATTCCGTCCACTTTTTTGGAATAAAGCATGCGGATGAGCCGGTCTTCTTTCACCGAGTCCTCTTCGGAACTGCAATACATGACGCTGTACTGTTGTTTTTCTGCTTCAGATTCGATGATACGGGCCATGCGCGCAAAGAACGGATTCTCTACATCCGGGACCAGCAACCCGATGGTCTGAGACCTTCCGGAGTACAATCCCTTTGCGAAGTAATTGGGTTCAAAATGCAGACTCTTCGCTGCTTCAAGAACGCGGTCACGAGTTTCATCGCTGATTTTGCGGTGTTGACTTTGCCCGCTCAGCACCCAGGAAACGGTGGTCTTGGATACCCCCAGAAGTAGTGCGATGTCTTTAATGGATGCTTTGCTCATGTTCTCAGGCGGGATATTGGCAGATAAATTGAGCCGCAAATTACAACAAAGTGATCTGGGAAACAAGGGTTATGAATTCTGAGGGTGTAAGGGTTGCGACCAAAGGAAGGAGTACAGGGCGATAAACGCGTAACATACCAGAGGTACAATCATGGCCAGAGCCATGCTGACACCCGCAATGAGCCCCATAACGGGGGTAAAAACGGCTCCTCCGATAATGGCCATGATGATCATCGAGCCCCCAAGTTTTGTGTTGGGACCAAGCCCTTTCACCCCGAGTGCGAAGATGGTGGGAAACATCAGGGACATAAAGAAACTGGTGAGAAATACTGCCCACAACCCCATCCAGCCGGGGAACACAATAGCAACGGTAACCAAGGCTACATTGGCCAGAGAAAATCCCCCCATGAGGTTAGCGGGTTTCAAGAAGCGCATGGCATAGGCGGCAAGGAACCGTCCGACCAAAAAAGCGCCCAAGGTGCCTGCCAGCAGATATCCTGCAAATTTTTCTGTTGCACCGGTGTAATCCTGAGTGTATTGAATGAAGAAGCTCCACGTACCCACTTGAGCTCCGACATAAAAGAATTGCGCCAGGACACCCAGAACAAAGTGCCGGTGGCGGAACAGGTCTCTGAATCGGCCTTTATCCTTTGTTCCCGCTCCGGTAGTTTCGTCTGCAGGATGTGGGAATTTTGTGAACAGCAGAATCAAGGCCCAGATAAAAGTTACTGCACTGATCACCATATAGGGTGTTACTACGCGCATGGTTTCGGCCCGAAGGTAGGTTTCATAGGATCCTTCCGCTTGCTTCTGCAGAATTTCTGCTGTGCTGAGTTCCACTCCTGAGAGGATGAAAAAGGTCCCGATGAGGACTCCGGCAATTGCACCGATGGGATTAAATGCCTGAGAGAGATTTAATCTTCTTTCGGAGGATGCCGGATCTCCCAGTACTGATATATATGAATTCGCCCCTGTTTCGAGAAAGGCCAGGCCGCAGGCGATCACAAACAGCGCAAATAAAAAGAACCCGAACTGTGCCGCCAAAGCAGCGGGGTAAAACAAAAAAGTTCCGGCACTGAACAAAAGCAGTCCGGTGACCAGCCCCGTCTTATAATTGAACCGACGCATGATTAGGGCGGCAGGCATGGAAAGCAGAAAGTACCCCATATAAAACGCCGACTGAACCAGGCCTGCCTCGAAGCGGCTCAATTCGAACGATTTCATAAACTGTTTAATGAGTATGTCGTTGAGGTTGTTTGGAATACCCCAGAAGAAGAACAATGCTGTAACCAAAATAAAAGGAGCAATGTGTTCCCGGTTGATGATTTTGTGTTGTTCCATAGAGATTGTCAGTAAACGATTTCCACGGCAAATATATAAAATTATTTAACTTAACCGATTAAGTTGCTATAAAATTTTTAAATTTATAGATTGTCATGCGCTGATTCATGCCTCAGCTTCTGTTGTGGTTCTGGCAATTTCCCCGGAAGGAAAAGTTCGCGGGCATCGCTGACG
>DFUR01000047.1 GCA_002380425.1 Bacteroidales bacterium UBA4181 | reverse complement strand
CCAGCAATGCACCCCATTCCAGTAACTGTAACCTACAGGCGGTACATCCCGAAGAATCCACATACACCAGGATTTTACATGGTTTGGAGAACATATCCCCCGCAATGGTGTCGTTACCCAGTACCCTGCATGGAAGGCTTTCCACCATACGAATCTCTTTGCTGTACCAATCGGACACCAAGGCTTCTGATTGCTTAAGTAGGCCTCTCTTATCTGAGGAACCGCATCTAAAGACAATGAACGCAAGAAAGATTAGGGAGATAATGCGCATTGCGATTAAATGATGTAAGACACTGTATGAGCCAATTAATTTTCTCGTATCTCCTTGGTCAACGAGAAATCACTTAAATTTTTCTTACATTCGTGCCTCCTTTACTGTGTACGGGAGTTCGGGGCAGGATCGGCGCGCGTTGACGGCATGGCTTCTCCTGTCCCCGTTTTCCCTTGGTTAATAAATCGAACCACTCATATTTGCTTTTTCTGTACAGACATCATTCCGTATGTTGAGTCCATTGTTTGGGAACAGAATACTTGTTCTGGGATGCAATTGTTTCCGTTGTTGCTGGTGTTCTTTGTGGTGCTGGTGTAACTATTCTTTTGTTACCTAAAATTTTCCGGTTTTAAATCAGTTGTATGTTATTTCTTTCCTGCAAATGTATAATAAACAAACAAACAAACAAACAAACAAATATTTTCATAAAAAAACTATCTGGTAGTTTGTTTGGGCAGTTTTTTTGATTTTCGGGGATATATATGCTCGTGGAGAGATTAGTTGTTTCGTGTTGATTGTGCTTATAAACATACGTTTATGGGTTTATCAGAGTTCCTTATTTTCTTGTATGTGCGGTAAATACGAGGTGTCTTGTGGTTTGGCGTTATTTTTTATCGCGCTACATGTCTCCATTATCAGGATAATAACTATTGGTTAATGTTTAAGCCATGCCGATATCAATGGCGTCTGTGTGGGACACTATCTGTGGGGATGGGTGGATTGAAAAACGTTTGGGTCAGTCGAAATCCGATGCTGTGGTCTTTGTCAGGGGGGTGAGTAACGATGACTGATCACCAGAAGACCTGTTTCCCGTTTTGGAGGGTGAAGATTCGTTCTTCCGTTCCTCCGGTGTGGTTGTGGAGCAGATACAGCGCACCGGAGGGGACGTTCTGGTACTCCAGGAATTGTTGAGTGGCCACCTTTCTGCCCATGGATATCCAGTTTCCCTTGTCCCAGTAAAGGAGTTCATACTCGTTACCGGGCACGATGAAGTTGGTGTCGCTTCGGGGACAGTATCGGATCTTGACGATACGCCGTGGTCTTCCAAAGTCCATCCCGCCCCATGCTCCTTTGGGATCAGGGGCTTCAAAATAATTGCCCAGGTCTCCGTCAAACATCACCTCATAGGGTGTTTTAATTTTGGGGTCTTGCCGGGGATATCCCAGAATCCTGCCTCTGAGCAGGACCGTGTCCTGAAGGTTTGGGTTGAGCTTATTAGGCTCTGTGCCGTAAAATTCCACCTCGGCCATATGGGAACCATAGTAGCGGGCATACCGAAATTCTCTGGGCTCATGGATGATGGCTGTTGCCATATTCAGGGGTGTCTGCCTGATGGTGAATAGACACACGGAGTCGGAGAAATCTGCCCGGTTGGCCCCGTGGAAAGGGTGGTTCACCACATAGGCCATCAGGCCCTTCATGAACTGGGTCAGCAGATATTTGCGCTGCAGACGGACATCAATTTTTTTTGATGAAGGGATGAGTTGCTGCATGTTCCCCAGGGTGTCCAGGATGAAAGGCTCGGAGAGCCCCTCGAGGGTTCCTTCGCGCAGTGCCATCACGCGGTAGGCGACCCCGCTACCCATGTTTGGGAAGAGCGCCTTCCCCCTGCGGATTCTTCCCCAGTATTGGGGAACCCATTCTTGGTTGTTGAAGGTACAGATCAGGGCATACCGGTTCTTGGTTTTCTCATTCAGAGGCACCTGTACATCAAAGGTCTTGACGTATTCATGAGTGACATCTATGATGTAAGGGTTGTAGAACTTTTGTGGAATCTCTTCGCTGAAGCGCAAGTCGTTTTGGCCATCAGCACTGTCAAGACCCAGGGCCGAGCGGATTCTCCGCAGCCTGATGCTTATTGAGCTATTCCCCGGGGGCATACTCCCGGTTTGGGGGGTAAAGGTCATGCGAAAGACTTTGGCTATTTTGCGGTCTGTCAGAGGCATGTCAAAGGTGTTGGAGATGGCATCAAAGGGATGGAACGAGCCATCCTGACAAAGCAGTACATTCCATTCGTGACCAGCACGTGCTCCTGCCCACAGGGGGACATAATCCACGCCTACCGGGATGCCATGAGCTCTGAGCAGCATGGCGATGTAAAAGACCGTGTGCTTGCAACTGCCCATTCGGCTCATTTCTAATTTGGAAGGGGGCAGGTCAATGGAATAACTCCAAAAGGTGCGGTTGTGGCGCTTGATGACCTCTCGTTTGATCCACATATTCAACTGCCGGGCCAGGGTAGCCCGGTCTTTTGCCTGTGTGGTGTCCCTCAGGGGAAGGGATTTGTGGTACAGATAAGTCCGCCAGTCCTCGGGCAGCTCGTTTCCCATACGGTGGGGCAAAACGTACTGACAAAAGTCTTCAAAAGGGATGTCTTTCCCCCATGGCACCGAATCGCGGATATGGAAGGCCTGATCGATATGACCGATGAGGGTGGCTCCCTTGATGTGGAGCAGTTCCGGACATATCGTTGCATTGGCAGGGACAGGCAATCCATGAATGGTTGCGATGGAGTCCCACTGCTGTTGAATGTATTCGAACATGTTGTAAACAGGCAGCCCCCTGGCAAACATGCCATCGATGATGTGAAAGAGAGTGTCGTAGGCGGTGATGATCTCTCCCTCCAGATAGTATTTATCCTGCATATTGCCGATAAGGAAACAGGCTGCCTGAAATTTTTCCGGGTTGGGGTCGTTCCGGTAATGGTCCAGCACCTGTTCCAGTTCGGGGCGGTTCTCTGCGGCCATTTTTAGTGACTGCCTGACGTTTGCCGGGTAGGGGGAGCAGGCCAGCATCGTCATGATAAGGACAGCGACAAGGAGGCAGGGCCCTTTTGATATCCGGCCTCTGTCTTTGCGACCGTTGCTGGTTTGCAGGCGGGGTGTGTAATGTGCCTTCATAGGTTCCATATTCAGAGATTCATTTGAGTGCTTTCAGCAGTCGGCTCCATCTGAAGCGAGCGGAGGACGGTGGTTGTACCTCGCCCACAGCAGGGTTGTCAACATCCGGGGTTGCTCTGAGCGACCAGGCGATGTGGGTGGCTCGTCCGATAATATGGTTGTCCGGAATCGGGCCCAGAATGCGGGAGTCCCTGGACTCCATCCGGTTGTCGCCCATCATAAAATAATAATCCTGAGTGAACACGTAATAACGTTGTGGCACCTCGTCCACCAGAGCAAGAGAGTCTTTCCAGGACACTCTGTGGCCTTCGTGTAGCTCAATGAGCGGAGCATACAGATTCACATTTTCATGCCTGAGAAGGATGCTGTCGCCCTTTCGGGGTATCCACATGGGTCCCCATCGGTTGAGGTTCCAGAGTACAGAATCATGGTGGGGATAGACGATGGTATTGGGTTTGACCGAGTAGGAGAGATGGTGCTCCGTGCTTGCGGGCACCAGTAGCGAATCGGCCTGTTGGTGTGTCAGGTAGGTCTCCAGCATATTTCGTGCGGGGAATCTTTTTACCTGCATGGACTCCCGGACTCCGCGCAGCCATGCTGCAGCTTTATTTGTGGAGAGCGAGTCGGAGAAGAAATAAAGATAGCGGAACACTGCTGTTGCCGGGGGCTGTTGCACTATTGCGTTCACCCTCAGTACCGACTCCCGGACTTCAACAATATCGCCGGGGAGGGCCACACAACGTTTTACAAAAGGGGTGCGGCAGGGGATGTCCCCGCTGTTTCTGGCACTCCATTCTGCTTGTGTCTGAGCGGCAGGTGCCGCAAAGTCATCCGAGGGCTCCGGGGCGTGAAATACCACGATCTCCCCCCGGCGGACCTGTCCTGTTCCCCGGAGCTGCTTGCTGCCCTGTGCGTTGAACCGACGGGCCCCGTAAATCCATTTGCATACCAGCACTCTGTCCCCGGGAATAATGGTTTGCTCCATGGAATTGGTGGGTACCAGATACACCTGGAGCAGGTAGGCCTTAACCCACTGGCCCAACCCTACCACCGAGACCATCCAGAATATCCCCAGCAGGAAACCATGGACCATTTTTAGCCACAGCCTTTGAGGTTGGCAAATCCACAGCGACGATACCAGAACAGGGATCCCCAGCAGAGCGTGCCAGAGCACTCCGGAGTACCAGGCCATCGAGATCATCAGCCCTACGAAAACCCCAATCAGGATGCGGTCATCGCGCTTTAAAGGACGGCGGAAACAGTTGAAAGAAATGTTGATTTGTCCTCGTAACTTATGTTCGGATTCCTCCTGTAAAAATACCCAGTGATTGTCTGAATTCAACAGATTTTTGATATTCATATCCCCCCAACTCCATGTGGACATCCTAAATATGATCCAGTAATAGTTATATACCCATCGCTTCCTTATAAACAGACCATAAAGCAGGGGCTTTAAGAGGTTCTCCGATTACTATTATCCTGTTCTTTTCATCAAGCAGGAAAGTCTTGTTTCGGGAACGCACCTGAAGTTTGTTCTCTGTAAGGAATTTGTTATTTGTATCGTAGAGCAATGGCCATTCTATCCTGAACAAACCCAATAGCCCCCGGATTTCCTCTCTGTCGGAAGGATATATTATAGGAATAAATCCCACGTCTGACGTTTCAGGTATTTCCTTCAGCAACTCGTCCCATTCCTTTACCAATCTAAATGCACACTCACCACATGTTGTAGAATCTATATACGTAACCAGTTTAAATTTTTTAGCAATTCCGTTGCTGACATTGGGAACGCCGGAATATGATATTGATTCGTAATTTGAGGGCAAGACTATACGCTTTCCGTAAAGTCTCCGCGCCTCGCTTACCAAGCCTGAGTCACTCCCACCACAAGCTACCATAATAACACAAGATATAATATAGAGAGGCCATATTTTTTTGGCAGGATATCGTTTTATCATATCACATCGTCTAATTTGTAGTACACAATTTTTTCTTCGAAATCGAGGGCGTATACTTTCTTTGTTCGCTGATCGTAGGCTATGCTTGCCAATTCCCTATCAACGTTGATTAAGGCGATAGGTTTCCCTTCCCAGTCGAAGATCCTGATTGCCGATTTGGTATTCGGAACGGTAGTTCCATCTAACGCCTCTGGCTTTCCTGAATAGAGCGCAAGAACATATTCATCCGTAACGGCAACATCGTTATACACTTCAACATATTTTTCCTGCAAATTTGTAATGGATGCTGAGGCTGCATCATCAATTGAGAGTCCCTTTCTTGTGTAACTCATTGAAAATCCAACGCTCTTAACTAAATCAATGAAATTAATATGCTCGGTATAACGGAATGCGTCTACGGCTTTTGTCCCATCCGGTTTTATTCTTAACGTGCCATTGAACATTAATGTCTTGAGAGCCATACTGCCGGATTTCGATAATGAAAACCTATCACCACTAAAAAACTTTAGTTTCTTAATTTCCTTTTTATCTGGGGAGAAGTATATGTACTTCGGAGGGAAGAAGATATTGTCACGCGCGTCTTCGTAAGTGATTGGAAATTTGGCAAAGCGTTCTCCGCTAGGTAATTGGAGAATACCATCGTTCTGTAGTAATTCCCGGTTATACACCCATGATTCTTCAAAAACCGCTTCTTGTTTCTTCACGGATTCGGTAATATCCAACAACCTCTCCTTAACGTCCAAATCGGATGTCCATAAGCAGATATGTCCGTTTCGAATGACGAATTGTTTCTGCGTATAAAAGCGCAAGTAATCATCAGGCCCGCGTCCATTCCTACAGCATTTCAAGAGTGATTTGCCCGTTTCAAGGTCGATCACCGAAACAATCGAGTCAGAATTTACTGTAATGGCTACCAGTAATTTTTCGTATATCGCCAAGCTGTATGCCCCCATAGCGATCATTGTGGTCGGATGCGCAGTTTTGGCGATTTCAATTGCAAAAGAATCATACTGGACAATATCCGCAGAAATGAATGCACTTTCGGATATTTGGGTGCATGATACACAACATATCATCAATCCCCAAATGAGAATCTTCATAGCATAATGAAATTAAGTCAGCCTACAATGTTGTAGGCTGACAAAGATAAGAACAGTAATTAATTGGCTGGTTTAAAACAATATCCCGTTTTGGCGAAAATGCTAGGAGTTATTGTTCCACTACAGGCATATATGGTACCAAGTGTTGATGGAGGAGGAGTCTGGACCATAGATGAACCCTCTTGACATTTGTATAGTTTACCACCTGTGTTTCCATACTCATAGCAGTATAAAAGGGAAATACCTCCACCCTCTCCGTCTGCTAATGCTTCAATATTCGCTAACATTAAAGAACCTGAAGTCCCAACACCAAAGTGATTCATACTTACACTCACGGATGCCACTGTAACAAGCAACACGCCTAACATCCAAAATAATACTTTTCTTTTCATCATTGAGGTAAATTAAAGGTACAAAATATGATTAGATATCTATCCCCGTGTCTATCATTTCAACGAGATCGCAAAATATATTTTTTTACATTCGTGCCTCCTTTACTGTGTACGGGAGTTCGGGGCAGGATGGGCCAGCGTTGACGGTATGGCTTCTCCTGTCCCCGTTTTCCCTTGGTTAATAAATCGAACCACTCATATTTGCTTTTTCTGTACAGACATCGTTCCGTATATTGAACTCATTGTTTGGAAGCAGAATATCAATTTCATGCCGCGCATGAACGTTATCTTCTTTCCCTGCCACTCTGAGATGGTTTGTTCAATTTCCGTCCGGTTGTCCGAGCATGAAATACAGAGAAACGAGATGACTCCGGTCAGAAAAAGCGCGCATCTTGTGGCAAGGTTCAGAGGGTGTTGCATATAAGTTCGTTCACGTAAACCTTAGGTACTATTTTAAATGGCTGTTGTGGTCCTGTGTTGCAATTGTTTCCGTTGGTGCTGGTGTTGCTGGTGTTATTAAGGATTGTTAGCTTGAATATTTTCCGGTTTTAAATCAGTTGTATGTTATTTCTTTCCTGCAAATGTATAATAAACAAACAAACAAACAAACAAATATTTTCATAAAAAAACTATCTGGTCGTTTGTTTGGGCGGTTTTTTTGATTTTTGGGGATATATGTGCCCGTGGAGAGATTAGGTGTTGCGTGTTGATAGTGCTTATAAACAGATGTTTATGGGTTTAATCGCCGTTTCTTATTTTATTGTATGTGCGTCAAATACGAGGTGTCTTGTGGTTTGGCGTTATTTTTTATCGCGCTACATGTCTCCATTATCAGGATAATAACTATTGGTTAATGTTTAAGCCATGCCGATATCAATGGCGTCTGTGTGGGACACTATCTGTGGGGATGGGTGGATTGAAAAACGTTTGGGTGAGGCGGAATCCGATGCTGTGGTCTTTGTCAGGTGGGATGTGCTGATTTCTGGAAAATTGTTTGTATTTTCGGGTTTTATGCTTGTTCATCTTAAATCATTGAAAATCTGCTTATGAGAATTTCTTCTTCTGTGTTTCTTGTGGGTGGCCTGGCGCTGGCCCTGCTGCTCCCCTCTGGCCTTGGTGCCCAGTCGTTGCCCTTTGAGAATGAGTATGCCTTTGGCCTGGATGTGTCCTTTGTGAAGCAACGTGAGGACCGGGGTGAAAAGTATTTCGATCAGGACAGTGTTCAGAAGCCTTGTTTGGAGATGTTCCGGGAGCATGGCTACAACTGGGGCCGGGTGATGATTTGCAACGAACCAACGAGCAGCCGGCTGCCCCAGAATCTGGAGTATGTCATTGATGCCGGGAAGGATGTCAAGGCTGCCGGTATGTGGTTCCTGCTTGATTATATGTTTTCCAACGGATGGGCCAACCCCATGACTCAGCCTACGCCCTCGGCCTGGGTGGATATGACGCATCCCCAGAGGGTGCAGGCGGTGTATGAGTACATCCGGCATACGATGACCTCTCTCCGGGATGCAGGTGCCATGCCGGATATTGTGCAGGTGGGGAATGAAATCGGGAACGGTTTTCTATGGCCGGAGGGGAGAATTCGCTATGACAGTATGGAGTTGAGCCGATGGAAAAGTTTCACGGACTACCTCAAGGCCGGCATCCGTGCCATTCGTGAGGTGGCCGGAAAGGAGTACAAGGTGAAGATTATGCTGCATGTGGACCATGGAGGAGACATCCCCATGACACAGATGTTTTGCGATCAGATGGCCAAATACAAGGTGGATTACGATGTGATTGGTTTGTCGTTTTACCCCTGGTCGCACGGAACCTTGCTGGACCTTCGTGACAACCTGAGGTTTGCCGCCAACCGCTACGGTAAGGAGATTATCGTGGTGGAAACGGGTTATTACTTTAGAACCAGCCGGGAGTTTCGCGAGATTCCTTCGGCTTTCCCGGAAACCCCCCAGGGTCAGCGGGATTGGTTTGAAGCCGTCAATGAGGTGGTGCTCGATACGCCCAATGGTCTGGGTCGCGGGGTGTTCTGGTGGGAGCCGATGATGGCTGGACGCGGTTTCTTTGATGCTTCCCGTAAGGCGCAGCCTATCCTCGGGACGTTCGAGAAGTACGCCTGGCCGGCCAGGCG